>JAIRXI010000371.1 GCA_031268395.1 Tannerella sp.
CTCCAACGCATTGATTTCGGGAGAAGACATCGCCCCGACGTTCTTGGAGATAGCCGGAAGCGACATCCCCGCCGAAATAACAGGCAAAAGTTTTGCGCCGGCATTCACCGACAGTTCATTCAGCGCACACACGTACATCTTTGCCGAGAGAGGCGCCCACGGACACGGATTGCCGAACAACAGCGCCGCGTTTGATCTGGGACGTACCGTTTTCTCAAAAGAATACAAGCTGATATACAATGCACTGTGGCAACTCCCCTACTGGCCTGTAGATTTCGCCGGCCAGCCTTTCTGGCGGAAATTGCAGGCACAAAACGAAAACGGCACGCTGGATGCCCGCTATCGGCAGTTATTCTTTTCGGAACACCGTCCGATATTCGAGTTCTACGACCGCATAAACGACCCTTACGAACTTAACAACCTGGCCGGAAATACGGTTTATGAAGAACAGGAACACGCACTGAAGGCGGAATTGCAGAAATGGATGATCCTCAACCGCGATTTCATCCCCCTGCCAATACCTCCTGCTCAGCAGTGAATTTACAAATTACGACAATGAAACACAAACTATTTAGAAAAATAAGATGAAAACAAAATTAAACAGCAAGAATCTGGGGCTGCTTTCATCCGCTTTACTGCTGGGCGGAAATGCGATGGCGCAATACAGCCCCACGCCCGCTTTCGAGGGCACAATCGGCAAGACATTAGCCGAAACGAAGGAGTCGCTGCCGAAGACGCAACCCCTAGCCCCCGACGGAGCTCCCAACATAGTCTGGATATTGATTGACGACATCGGCTACGGCGCGGCGTCGGCCTTCGGCGGACTGATTGAAACACCTACGATCGACCGGCTGGCCAATCAGGGACTGCGTTTCACCAACTTCCATACCTGCGCCTTCAGCGCACCCACACGGGCCGCCCTGCTGACCGGACGCAACCAGCACTCCGTGCATTTCGGCTTCTTTGCCAATTCTTCCTACGGAACACCCGGCTACGACGGTTACCTGCCGTTTGAAAAGGCAACCATCGCCGAAATTCTCCGCGAGAACGGCTACAACACCTTTGCCATCGGCAAATATCACCTCACCCATTCCGCCGACGCCTCGCAGGCCGGACCTTTCAACCGTTGGCCCACGGGCCGGGGCTTCGACCATTACTTCGGCCTCTCACCCGACGAATGGGGCACCGACCAGTGGCATCCCGTCCTGTACCGCGACACGCAACGCGAACCTGACGACCCGCAAGGCCGACACGTAACGGAACTGCTCACCAACGAAGCCATCCGTTTCATCTCCGACCAGAAGTCGGCAGCTCCCGACAAGCCGTTCTTCCTTTATTTCGCCACGGGAGCCGGACATGCGCCGCATCACGTTGCCAGGGAATGGATCGACAAATACCGCGGCAAGTTCGACAAGGGTTGGGACTGGTACCGGCAGGAAGCGCTCGCACGGCAGAAACAGTTGGGCGTCGTCCCCGCCAACACCCGGCTGGCTCCGCAGAATAACGGCGTCAAAGCCTGGGACGACTTGCCGGCAGACGAGAAGAAACTCTTTGCACGCTACATGGAAACGTATGCCGGATTCATCTCCCATACGGATCATGAAATCGGACGCATCATACGCTTTATCGAAGACATCGGACAGTTGGATAATACTCTGGTGGTCGTGATGGTTGGCGATAACGGCGCCGAAGGTGCAGGCCGCGAACTTGGCAATCACCAGCCGAACCTGCTGAACGCAACAAGAGAGGAACGGCTGGCTAAGGCGTTGAAGAATATAGACCTGATGGGAACGGAATATTCCAGCCCGAACTACCCGGAAGGATGGGCGGCCGCTGCCAATACGCCTTTCCGCTATTTCAAGAGCTATGCCAACTATGAAGGCGGCACGCAGGACCCGCTGATACTCTTCTATCCGAAGAAAATCACGGATAAGGGCGGTATCCGCAACCAGTATTCCTATGTAAGCGACATACTCCCGACTACCGTCGAACTGGCGGGGGCGAAAACACCCACCGTCATTAACGGCTATCCCCAGGAACCCGTCGAAGGCGTCAGCCTGGCATACGCCATAGCGCCGGAAAACAAAAACCTGTCCGAACGCCACACCGTTCAATACTATGAAATGACAGGATCGTACGCCATTTATAAGGACGGATGGAAAGCCTCCTTCCCGCACGATTTCCGCACGGGAAGAATACCGGAAAGCGAGGAACGGTGGCATCTGTACAATCTCAGGGAAGACTACAACGAGATTCACGATTTGGCGGATCGGTATCCCGAAAAAGTCAGGGAACTGGCGGAAGCCTTCGACGCCGAAGCGTGGAAATACAACGTATATCCGCTGAAAGACCGATGGGAAACAAAGAACTGGAGTATCCTCGACGGCAAGAATCAGGTGACGCTCCATACCGAAGGCCGTCCGTATGCCAGCCTCTACGGTTTCCGTTTTGTAACCGGTTCGTATGCCGTTACCGCCTACGCCGGGATTCCCGCGTCCGGCGCCGAAGGCGTCCTGTTTTCATCGGGTAACGCCGCGTCCGGCGTCAGCCTCTACGTGAAGAACAAAAAACTGACTTTCGCCTACAATGCGGCGGGTAACCTGACCGAAATTGTTTCCCCCAAAACCGTTCCCTCCGGCGAGGTCGTTTTCAAGGCGGAAGTGATTTACGGCAACGATAGCGGCGGCGGTAGCGGCAACAACACCGGCAACACACGGCCGAAGACCGTCAGCCTGTATGTCAACGACGAGAAAGTCGCTGTACGGGACTTGGGCGTTATCCAAAACGCCGCTGGCGGTAACATTGAAGCTGGACGCAATTTCGGAACGCCGGTTTCTACCGCCTACAAGTCGCCGTACATCTTCACCGGCAACCTGAAAAAAGTAGTGGTCGACAAGCTCTAAACAACAAACATTATAAACATTCAAAGTATGAAAACCATTAAAGTTACAAATCAATTTCCGCGTAAGCGAATCCGGTTATATGCTACATCCGGGTTCGCGGCAGCGGCAGGCGTCCTCGCCCTTGCTTCGTGTTCGCCGGCGACCGACGGGAAGAAACGCCCGAACATCATCCTCATTATGTCGGACGATATGGGATACTCGGATATCGAACGCTTCGGCGGCGTTATTCATACTCCCAACCTGAACCGGCTGGCCGACGAAGGCGTTAGCTTCAGACAGTTTTATAATACGGCGCGAAGCTGCCCCACGCGGGCGAGCCTGCTCACCGGACTGCATCCGCATCAGGCCGGTATCGGACACATGATGAACGACCGGGGCGTCGATGGATACCGGGGCGATCTGAGTCCTCACAGCGTCACTATTGCAGAGGTGTTGAAACCGGCGGGGTATAAAAATTATGCTGTCGGCAAGTGGCATGTCACCCGGCATATCTCACAAGACGGCTCGAATCACAATTGGCCGCTACAACGTGGGTTCGATAAGTATTACGGTATTTTGTCGGGTGCGGCCAGTTACTATGATCCGGGTGCGCTGTGCCGCGGCAATCAGTTAATTTCCCCTTTCAACGACGCCGAATACGTTTATCCGGTAACCGGCGACGAAAACTATTACCTTACCGAAGCGTTGGGCGACAATGCGGTCAAATTCATCCGGGAACATAACCGCGAAGCCGCCGGCAGCCCGTTTTTCATGTATGTAACCTTTACGGCGGCACACTGGCCGATGCAGGTTCCCGAAAGATTCGTGAAGCCGTACTACGGAAAGTTCGACAAGGGATGGGATGAATTGCGCAGGGAAAAGTATGCGCGTCAGGTAGAACAGGGCGTCATTGATTCCCTGTGGAGTTTATCCGCAGACACGACCGTCACGCCTTGGGAAGCGGTCGAAGACAAACGGTTTGAAACGCGCTGCATGGAAGTCTATGCAGGTATGATTTCGTGCCTGGACGAAAACATCGGTAAAATCATCGACGAATTGCAGCAAACGGGTCAATTGGACAACACGGTCATACTGTTTTTACAGGACAACGGCGCATGCGCCGAAATCACGGGACGCGAGAGGCCGCCGCACGACACTCCAGTACCCGAAGGAGAAAAGCTCGCACCCATGCAACCCAACGAACTGCAAAAGGACGGACGTCCGTGGCGTACGCGCGACGGACAGCCCGTAAAACGCGGCTATGGCGTGCTGCCGGGCGGACATGACACTTACATCGCCTACGGAAAAGGATGGGCTTACTACAGTAATACGCCTTTCCGCGAATACAAGCACTGGGTGCACGAGGGCGGCATTTCGACGCCCCTGATTGTACGCTGGAAAAACGGTATAAAGGCTACCGGCGAAATTCGCCAGACTCCAGGACAATTGCCCGATATTATGGCTACCCTGGCAGATATTTCGGGCGCCGTATATCCCCGTGTATATAATGAAAATACAATTATTCCTTTGCAGGGCGTCAGCCTGAAACCGGCATTTGAAAAAGACGTCGCAAGCGACAGGTACCTCTTTTGGGAACACGAAAACAACAAGGCTATCCGGCAGGGGAGATGGAAATTAGTCTATAAATTCACCCGGCAGGACGAATATAAAGATGTCGACAAGCCGACGCCATACGACAGATGGGAATTGTACAACCTGGAAAACGATCGGACCGAGACGCAAAATATCGCCGGAAAATATCCCGAAAAAGTCAGGCAACTGGCCGACGAATGGGAACGAATCGCATGGAAAAGCCTCGTCAAACCCTATCCCGAAGAAAAATATTTTTAATTTTAAACTCTCAATTATCAATTAAATAAAAACTTGTTATGAAAAGTATTATAAATAGCAAAAATTTAGGCTTAGTATCCTCCGTCTTACTGCTGGGCGGAAGCGCCGCCGCGCAATACAGCCCCACGCCCGCGTTTAAGGGCGAAATCGGCAAAACATTGGCCGATACAAAGGAATCGCTGCCGAAAACGCAGCCGGTAGCTCAGGATGGAGCGCCCAACGTCGTCTGGGTATTGATTGACGACATCGGTTACGGTGCGGCGTCGGCCTTCGGAGGGCTGATTGAAACACCCACGCTGGACAGGCTGGCTAACCAGGGTCTGCGTTTCACCAACTGGCATACCTGCGCATTCAGCGCTCCCACGCGGGCAGCCCTGCTGACCGGACGCAATCAACATTCCGTACATTTCGGATACTTTGCCAATTCATCCTACGGAACGCCCGGCTATGACGGTTACCTGCCGTTCGAAAAGGCTACCATCGCCGAGATTCTCCGCGAAAACGGATATAACACCTTCTGCATCGGCAAATATCACCTCACTCATTCCGCCGATGCCTCGCAGGCAGGACCGTTCAACCGTTGGCCTACCGGACGCGGCTTCGATCATTACTTCGGTTACTCGCCCGATTCCGGAGCCGACGACCAATGGCATCCCACGCTCTACCGCGATACACAGCGTGAACCGGAAGACCCGCAGGGACGACACGTAAACGAACTGTTTGCCAACGAAGCCATCCGTTATATCGCCGACCAGAAGTCGGCAGCGCCCGGAAAACCGTTTTTCCTTTATTTCTCGACCGGATCAGGACATGCGCCGCATCATGTCGCCAAAGAATGGATAGACAAATACAAGGGTAAGTTCGCCAAAGGCTGGGACTGGTACCGCGAAGAAACGCTTGCCCGCCAGAAACAGTTGGGCGTCGTTCCGGCCAATACGCCGCTTGCACCGCGGAATCCGGAAGTCAAGCCGTGGGACGAATTGACACCCGACGAAAAGAATCTGTTCACGCGGCATATCGAAACGTATGCCGGATTCATCTCGCAGACGGACTACGAAATCGGGCGCGTCATCCGCTTTATCGAGGAGATCGGACAGTTGGACAATACGTTGATTGCCGTTATGATCGGAGATAACGGAGCGGAAGGTTCGGGTAAGGCCCTGGGCCGTTTCCTGTCGAACGCACAAGACGCTACACGTGAACAAATCGTAGGGAAAGCCGTCAAAAACCTGGATTTGCTGGGTTCGGAATATTCGTTTCCTAACTATCCCGACGGATGGGCGGCGGCGGCGAACACGCCTTTCCGTTACTACAAAGGTTACGCCACTTATGAAGGAGGTACGCACGATCCCCTGATTCTCTTCTATCCGAAAAAAATCAGGGACAAGGGCGGTATCCGGCATCAGTATTCGTATGTAAGCGATATACTCCCTACTACGGTCGAATTGGCAGGCGCCCGAATACCCACCGTCATCAACGGCTATCCGCAGGAACCTGTCGAAGGCGTCAGCCTGGCATACGCCATTGTACCGGAAAACAGGAATCTGCCTGAACGCCATACCGTTCAGTACCACGAAATGGTCGGCTCGTATGCCATCTACAAGGACGGCTGGAAAGCGTCGCTCCCAAGCCGCATCGACCGCTACGACCGCTTGCCGCAGGAGGAAAAGAAGTGGCATCTGTATCATGTCAGCGAAGATTTTAACGAGTTGAATGACCTGGCGGACAAATATCCGGATAAGGTAAAAGAACTGATTGATGCGTTCGACGGCGAAGCGTGGAAGTACAACGTTTATCCGCTGAAAGAACAGTGGGAGACGAAAAACTGGAGCATACACGACAACGATCAACAGGTTACTATTTATACCTCCGGGCGTCCGTATGCCGAAGTCAACGGGTTCCGTTTCCAGACCGGTTCCTATGCAATCACTGCATACGTGGAAATCCCCGAAACCGGCGCCGAAGGCGTATTGTTCTCCTCCGGAAACGGGACGACAAGCGGCGTCAGCCTCTATGTAAAAAACAAAAAGCCTGTTTTTGCTTATAATTCCGAAGGACAACTCATAGAGCTTATTTCCGGGAAGACGCTTCCTGCCGGCAACGTCACGGTAAAGGCTGAAGTCATTTACGGCAGCGGAAACAGGGCCAACAAAACTGTTACGCTTTACGTCAACGGAGAGAAAGTGGGGACAAAGGAATTGGGACGCATTGCCAACGCCGGCAGTAACCTCCTGCAGGCCGGACGCAATTTCGGTACGCCGGTCTCGACCGCCTACAAGTCGCCGTATATCTTCACCGGCAATCTGAAGAAAGTAGTAGTCGACAGATTATAGCATATATCTTATGAACAATTGGAAATATTTTATTTTTAGTGTATTCTCTGTTTTCGCCGGTAAAAACGGACAGGCAGCGGAATTAAATAAAGAAGAACTTCCGAATATATTGTGGATTACGAGCGAGGACAACGGTCCGATGTTGGGTTGTTATGGCGACACGTTTGCCACAACGCCCAACCTTGACCGTCTGGCCGGTGAAAGCTTTCGTTACACGCATGCTTATGCCAGCGCTCCGGTAAGCGCACCTGCCCGAAATACGATTATAACGGGCGTATATGCCTGTTCGGCAGGTAATCAACACATGCGCAGTTGGTATGGGAAATCGGATACGGTGCGCTATTATCCCGAATTTCTGCGTAAATTGGGTTATTATTGTACCAATAACCCGAAAGAAGATTACAATAATCCGGCAGAGCAAACCCGTGACATCTGGGACGAATCGGGTAGAAACGCTCATTACAGGAACAGAAAACCGGGACAGCCGTTTTTTGCCGTGTTTAACAGCGTCATTTCGCATGAAAGCTGTATTCACAATTCCATTCCGCCGGACAAACTCAGGCATGATCCCAATCAGGTTGCGCTGCCCCCGTATCATCCCGACACAAAGGAACTTCGGCACGATTGGGCGCAATATTACGACAAAATTGAAGATATGGACGCCTGGGTGGGCGAAATACTCAAGGATCTGGAAGAAAGTGGGGAAGCTGACAATACAATTGTTTTTTATTACAGTGATCACGGGGGCGTACTGTGTCGCAGTAAACGTTTTGTCTATGAAACGGGAACACATGTCCCGTTCATTGTCAGGATTCCTGAAAAATTCAAACATCTGTATCCCGGAGACAAACTGGGTACAACTGTCGACCGTCTCATTGGTTGGGTAGATTTGGCGCCCACCCTGTTGAACATCGCGGGAATCCCCATTCCGGAATGGATGCAGGGAAAGGCGTTTCTCGGACATCCGGCGGCGACCGGACAGGAATACGTTTTCATGTTCAGGGACCGCATGGACGAACGCTACGATATGTCACGCGCTATCCGTGACAAGCGTTTCCGCTATATCCGAAATTATCAACCGCATCGTATTTACGGACAGCACAATAATTATCTTTGGCTTGCTCCTTCGGTAGCATCATGGGAAAATGCCTACAAATCGGGATCTTGCAATCAGGTCGAATCTGTCTTCTGGGAGGAAAAACCTGCAGAAGAATTATATGATACGGAAATGGATGTATGGGAAATCCATAATCTCGCCGGTAATCCTGATTACGGACAAATACTTGATCGAATGAGAAATGCGCTGAACGAAAAGATGATCTGTATTCGTGATGCGGGTTTTATTCAGGAAGGCGAATATGAACGTATTAATGAGAGGACAACAATGTACGATTATCTACATTCGCCGGAATATCCAATTGCCGAAATAGTCCATGTAGCCAATGCTGCGACCATGAAAGATAAAAAAAACCTGCCCGATTTGGTGAAATGGCTGAAAAGCGACAACCGGATTATTCGCTATTGGGCGGCGACCGGATTGCTGATTCTCGGGGAAGAAGCGGAAAGTAACGTAGCGCAATTGACCGTCGCTCTTCGGGATCCATCTCCCGATGTGGCAATAGTGGCGGCAGAGGCTTTATATCGTCTCGGCCAACGTCAGCGTGGTGTCGAAACGTTGTTAACGGCGTTGGAAAATCCGAATGTTATGGTTCGTACTTTTGCCTTGAATGTTATTGACAATCTGGATGAAGACAGCTTTCGTATCAGACAGGCCGTCGAAAATCTCGGCGAAAAGTCGAAAAACGACAAAAGTCAGGAACGATATGACCTGCGAATGGTGAATAGGCTTACAACAAAATGGCGTGATGATGTAAGAAGATAACAGATTTTCAGCCGTTTTCACCTTGCAATGACGGGGTGGGGCCTTCCCGCCAGCGAGGACTACGCCGAACGTTGTTTCGTAATTTTCAATTTTCAATTTTCAATTGATTAAGGATTTCCGTAATTTTTTCCACGTCGAAACCGGTAAGCTCCTGTATCTGCTCAATGGAAAACCCTTTACGACTACAGTTGAGGACGAAGCCTGCCACACTTTCCGCCCGGCCTTTGGCTTCGCCTTCCGCCAGACCTTCCGCCTTGC
>JAIRXI010000083.1 GCA_031268395.1 Tannerella sp.
GAACTGTCTCTTTTCGGGAAATGACGGCGGAGCGGAGGACAACTGCATATTCTACACCCTTTTGGGAAGCTGCCTGCAGGCTGGAGTAGAACCCCTGTCATGGCTCGGTTCCACCCTCCAGACAATCCCCACATTACAAACTCCCATCGATTGGCAGGTGTTACTGCCAGACAACTATAAACCAACGAAAGAGGTAGCTCATAATCATCTTTTTCTCACAATCAAGACGGCGGATTTGGGATGCTTACAAAAAAACAAGCGGCAACCAACACATCGATTCAACCGTCCGAACGCAACCGACAATATTTAAAGACCGTTTCCGGCATGACATACTATATATCCCGAATCCAATTTTACATTGGTTTTCAAAATCACAACACCGTAGTCTGCACCAAGTCAGGAGTTCTGAATATCTGCCGGGACAAGGTTTGCTCCTCCTGTCCGGAGGGACGACATGCCGGCAAAAAACGGTTCGTGGCGCTTAACGAAACAGCAACTCTATTGAGAAAAATCATCCTTTCCACTCAATCCGTTTCCGTTATTTCAATGACATGACTGACCGTGTGGCTGTTGGAAAACACGGGAATGCCGACTTTCATCAGGTAGTCGCCGGAGTAGCGCCGGCCGTGGCAGCGCAGAGGCGACCCGGTATCAGGCGGCAGGTTGATTTCCCGCAACTCGTACAGTTTATCGGGTTGCAGGCCCGCCAGCCGGATGGCCGGCGTCGGTCCGGCGTAGCGCGGGTGGATGTCGAAGGCAAAAAGAACCGCCTTCGCCGCCCTTTCGCCGACATACATCAGGGCGGCATGGTCGCCTTCGTAGGGCGAGACCAGCCTGTACAGGTCGCCGTTCAGCAATACGCCTTCCAGCCGCTTGAAGTTCTTCACCGCCTCGCGACAGCAGGCCTGTTCGGCCGGCGTCAGTTCGTCGATGCGGATGTCGAAACCCAGCCTGCCCGTCATGGCCACGTCCGTACGGAATTTCACGGGCTGTTTACCCCACGATGTCACGTGGGCAGAAAGCGTTTTGGAGGGGAAAAAGTGTGAATAGCCCCACTGGATGAAGATGCGCTCTACCGGGTCGGTATTGTCGCTCGGCCAAAACTCGGTGAAGTATTTCAGCGCTTCGTAGTCGGAGCGTCCGCCGCCACCTGAACAGAGCATCATCGGCAAGTCCGGATACTTCGCCTTGATGCGTTCCAGTACGCTGTACAGGCCGCGGACATGCTCGACGTAGAGGTGCGACTGCCGGTCTTTCAGGAAGGGCGAATAAATGTTGGTCACCGGGCTGTTGCAGTCCCATTTGAAACAGGCGATGCCGGGGTAGCGCGTCTTCAGGCGGTCGACGACGGAAAAGACATAGTCCTGCACTTCGGGATTGCTCAGGTCGAGCACCAACTGGTTGCGGAAATAGTATTCGTCCCGATTCGGCAGACGGATCACCCAGTCCCGATGTTTCTCGTACAGTTCGCTTTTGGGGTTGACCATTTCCGGCTCAATCCAGAGGCCGAACCGGATTCCCCTGGCCGTCGCCTCTTCGACCAGCCGCCCGACGCCGTTCGGCAACTTCTCTTTTGTCTCCTCCCAGTCGCCCAGCCCCTGCCGGTCGCTGTTCCGCGGATACTTGTTGCCGAACCAGCCGTCGTCGAGCAGGAACATGTCAACGCCCAGCTTGACGGCTTCGTCCATGAGAGTGATCAGTTTTTCTTCATTGAAATCGAAATACGTGGCCTCCCAGTTATTCAGGAGTGTCAGTCGGGAACCTTCGCCGTCCTTGAGGCGGAAATGCCGCGCCCAGCGGTGGAGGTTGCGGCTGGCATGGCCCTTGCCTTTCGCGCTGTAGGTGAAGATCAATTCCGGCGTGCGGAAGGTCTCTCCCGGCGGCAGTGCATATTCGGAGGCATACGGGTTGATGCCCGACAGGAGGCGCAGGCGGTTTTGCCGGTCGACTTCAAACGTGAAACGGAAATTGCCCGTCCATCCGATGGTGCCGAAAAAGACCTCTCCGCTGTTTTCGTCGGCAGCCCGGTCGAACGACAGCAGGAAAAACGGGCTGCAAAACATGTTCGCCCGACTGCCCAGTTTGGAATCCAGTATTTTTTTACCGAAGGCCAGCGGCGTCTCGGTCATGTTTGCTTCATGTGCCCAGTCGCCTGTAAACTCCGTCAGAAAATAGCGGGCGCGGTCGAAGTGGAGCAGCGACGAAGCATACTGGTAGAGCGTCACCGGCTTCTTTTCGCTGTGGCTTATTTCCGTACCGGCCGTGATGACATCTGCCCCAGCATAGGCGACGAAACGCAGTTTCACCTCCACCGGATAGCGATCGTCCCGAAGGCAGACGACGGTCTCGGTCACCTCCGGCTGCAGCAGTTTTGTCTCGTGCGACACGTATTTCAGCAGCAGGGAAGGATTGCCGTCGTTGTGCAGCACACGGACGGCCGGCTCAAAATAATCTTCCATCCCGTGCGTAAGACAGGCCTCGCCCTGTTCCGGAAGATGCGTCCAGTCGGATGCGTGGTACAGCCTCTCGCCCATCCATATCTGGTACAGGCGCCCGTCGCTGCCCGTGCGGTAAATCAGGCTCACATGCTCCGTCGCAACGTGAATCACCTGCGATTCAGCCGCCGGAAGCGCCGCCGGAAAAAGCAGCGCCATCCAAATCCATACGTTCCGCCTCATCGCTCAATTCTTCCTGAAACGTATGGCCAAACCGCCGGCCGAAGCCAGTTGAACTTTCATCCTGCCGCCGGCCTTCACTTTCTCTTTCCGGATGACAATCTTTTTGGGATACTCGCCGGAGTCCGGAGCGTCGGCATAGATTTCCGCCGTATACGGGCCGGCTTCGAGGAAGTCGAGCGGGATTTCATACTTCCGCTCCGTCCAGTTGGTCATGGCGCCCAGGAACCAGTCGTCGCCTTTTTTGCGCACAATCGTGATGTATTCGCCCGGATGACCGTTGAGGACGCGGGTCTTGTCCCATGCCGCTGCGGGGACGTCGCGGATGAAGCGGAACGAGGGGTCGCCCCGGTAGGCTTCCGGCCAGTCGGAAACCATCTGGTAGGGCGATTCGTATACTACGTAAGCCGCCAGGTGGTGCGCCCGCGTACCCATCACCATCGGGCGACCGTTCATGCGCGCCTCGAAATCGTCGCGCGTCACGTTGTCGAATCCTCCGGGCGTGTAGTCCACCAGTCCGGTAATCATACGCGTGAAAGGGATCACCAGCCGGTTTTCGGGATTGTCGCGATAGCCGGCTTTCGAGCCTTCCATCCCGAGGATGCCTTCATAGCCCACAACGTTCGGATATGTGCGCTGCAAACCCCACCCCTTGGTTGCGCCGTGAAAGTCTACCATCAAGTGATGCTTCGCCGCCTTCGCCGCCACCTCGTAATAGAAGTTGATGGCGGCCTGGTCGTCGCGCTCAACGAAGTCGATCTTCATCCCGGCCACGCCCCACTGTTCGTAGAGCGGAAAAGCCGCATCCATCCGGTTCCAGACATGGCGCGCATACAGCCAGATGAACACCTTGACGCCTTTCGACCTGGCATATTCCACGACTTCGGGCACATTGACGTTGTCGCGGCACTGCGTGATGTCTTCCCCGCTCCAGCCGGCGTCTATCGTCATATATTCAAAGCCGGATTCGGCCGCGAAATCCACGTAATACTTCATATTTCCGGTCGTATAAGCCTTTTCCCCGTTCCTGTCCAGACTGCCGTTCCACCAGTCCCAGGCCGATTTCCCGGCCGAGATCCAGGAGGGGTCTTCGATGCGGCACTCCGGGTTGAGATGGGTGATGACGTTGCTTTCGAGGAAACGCGCCGGATCGGAAGCCACCATGATGACACGCCAGGGCGTCTGATGCGGCAGTTTTCCGACAACGGCGACTTCCGGGTCGTCCGGACTGGGCGCAACAACGGCGTCGAAACGGTGCCCCGTCCATGAACCGGTGGGGTTGCACAGATACATGGAGGAATTGTTTTCCAGGTGGGCTTCGGTAATGGCCATCCAGCCCACGCCGGCCACATCAATCAGCAACGGCAGCCCGACAAGGTATTTGCTGGGCACACCGCCCTGGTTGGCCAGACCGGAGATGGGTACTTTGTGATATTCGCTTTCGTAGCCCGACTTGAAATTCGGCAGCACCAGGGCATAGCAATTGGCATCCTTGACAACGCGAAACTCCGTCTTTTCGCTTTTCAGACGGTACTCCGTCAGCGACGCCTGCTCCGGCACGAGGTAGCGAAATGCCACAGCATCGGCGTAAGCGCGCGCCTCAATATACATCGTGCGCTTCGAACCGGCGCGTTCGACCACTTCGAGAGTGACCGCCCGCCAAGTTTCAGAGACGGCGCCTGTGCGACCGGTCATCAACCTGTATTCGTCCTTCCCTTCCGAGAAGGTCGCATTCGCTATCTCTATCGCTTCGCCCAGGACGCGGTTGCGCTGCAATTCCAGTCCCAGGGCCGACGGCTCCAGCAACAGCCTGTTCCTGTAACTTACCTCATATTCCAGTTTTGTTTCCCTTGTCCGGAAGGTGATACTCAACGCACCGTCGGGCGAAAGCAGGACCACGTCGCCTGTCTGTCCCCATGCGCCGGAACAGGAGGCTATCGCCAGTATCGCGATACATGCCAGCCGTCCATATCCGGCCGGCATTCTTTTCTTTTCTCTTAAACCGATCATATTAAATAATGATGAATGATGAATTAACGTATTTCCCATACGTCGCCCTTTTTCAGGACGACTGTCAGACATTCGCCGGCGGCGGCTGTGGAAGCTTGTTTGCTGCCGTTCAGGAAGATGCCGGACGGCCCGGCCGGCGGCAGTTTGACCGTAAACGTATGGTCGACTGTTGCCCGGAGGAGGGCTTTCGTCACGGTTCCGTCCTTCCATTCGGCATCGACTTCGGCGCCTCCCGGCACGCACAGTCCCCTGAAATGTCCGGAAGACCAGCGGGCGGACAGGGCGGGCAAAAACTCCACGTATCCCCCGTGGCTCTGAACCAGCATCTCGGCCATGGCTGCCGTTCCAGCGGCATTGCCGTCGATGATGAAAATATCCCATGGCGCGCCGGCTATGCCTGCCGGAGAAATCGTGAGCAGGTTTTCGCGGGTAAAGGTGTTAAGCAGCATCTGCAAACTCCGATATGCCTCCCGGCTGTCTTTCAGTCGGGCGAAGAAGGCGATCATGTTTGCGCGACTCCATTCCACATCTTCCCATCCTTCGGCGGCGAGACGGCGTTCGATTGTTTTGCGCGCCGCCGCGGCCAGTTCCGGCGTCTGTTCCGGAGAAATCTGCGCAAAGGGATAGAGGCTCAGCAGATGGGACGTATGCCTGTGATTGGGCGACGCTTCCTCGAAGTCTTCCAGCCATTCCTGTACGCCACCGTTCCTGCCGATTTTCAGCGGCGGGAGTTTGGCCAGCGCTTCCTCCAGCGAGCGGCGGAAATCACCGTCCAGATCCAGGATAGCGGAGGCTTCGATGCAGGACCTGAAGGTTTCGTAAACCAGCACGCGGTCGCAGGTGGGCATCATATAGAGCGACAGATGCTTGCCTTCGTACAGGAAAGCGTTTTCGGGCGAAGTGGACGGGCCGGTAACCAGATAGCCCGTACCGGGCAGTTCGGTCATGTAGTCGAGCAGAAACTCGGCGGCGCCCCTGAGCAGCGGGTAGGCAGTGTTCTCCAGAAATTCCCGGTCCTGTGTGTAGACGTAGTGCGTCCACAGGTGGGAGGCGATCCATGCGCCGGCGGTGGGGAACATCCCGTATCCTACTCCGCGCGAAGAAGCCGTATAGCCCCAGGCATTGACAACCGTGTGCGCCACCCATCCGGGACTTCCGTAGACAGACCGGGCTACTTCGGCGCCGTGTCCGGAGAGGAAACGGAGGTAATCGAACAGCGGCCGGTTACATTCGTGCAGGTTGGCAACGTTCGAGAGCCAATAGTTCTGTTCGATGTTGATGTCCAGGTGATAGTCGCACGTCCATCCCATGTTGCAGGCCAGGTTGTCGTTCCAGAGTCCCTGCAGGTTGGAAGGCAGGGGCGAATCTTCACGCGAGGAGGCTATCAGCAGGTAACGCCCGTACTGGAAGAAAAGAGCGTCGAGGCCGGGGTCTTCCCCGCCGTTCCGTACCTGTCGCCAGCGTTCGTCGGTCGGCAGTCCGTCCGCCTCGCCGTCCCCCAGCGCCAGGTCGACACGGTTGAACAGGGCGCCGTGGTCGGTCACGTGCGCCCGACGAACCGCTTCGTAGCCCCTGGCGGCCGCCGCCTCGACCGTCCGGCGGCAGACCGTCTCATATCCGGGCTGGCGATAGTCGGTACGGAGGTCGATGACCGCCACGGCTTCGTCTGCCTGTTTCACCTTCAGCGTTCCCTGCCCGGCCTCGACCGTCCCGCCGACGGTCGTTACCTGAACGATGCCGGTGAAGCGGACACCGCCCGCGCCGAATTTCGGGAAATCCACCTTGCCGGAAAACGTCAGGCGATTTCCTTCCGCGGCAAAGACCGTCCCGTCGCTTTCGCGGGTCATGGCCAGTCCGAGGTCGAAATCCAGCGCTCCTTTCCTGTCGGCAGACAGTTTGACGACAAGGACGCCGTCGGGATTGGAACAGAGGTATTCACGCCGCCAAGTGATGCCGCCAGCCCGATAGGAGACACGGGCTACGGCTTCGCGCAGGTCCAGTTCCCTTTTATAGTCGGTAACCGATGCTTCCGAATGGTTGAAACGGAGCAGCAGGTCGCCGACGGGGACATGCGACCCGAACGTACGCGCGTTTACGGCAAGCGTCTGAGCAGTCAGGCGGTTACCTTCTTCATACTTCCCCTCGAAAAACAGTTTCCGCACCGCGGCCAGGCGTTCCTTGCCGCCGCCGGTCATCTCCAGCGGCGCCTCAGGCTGCCCCGACCACATCGTGATCTCGTTCAGCGCAATCCTTTCCGTCTCCACGCCGCCAAACACCATCGCGCCGAGACGTCCGTTGCCCACCGGAACGGCTTCCATCCATTCGCTCGCCGGCTGCCGGTACCAGAGGGACAGGTCTCCCCTCTCCTCCCCTGCCCGGCACGCCGCCAGCATATACACACACATACCAAGTAAAATCGCTCTTTTCATCCGATTGAATTTTTATACAGGAATCACATTTCTCACTGAAAAGGGAGATGAAGGGAGAATGATCCTTCCCACAGGATCGGAGATTCTCCCGTTTTCCATTCCCCATTCATTCTCCATTCTGCATTCTCCATGCTCAATTGTAAAGAGGGCTTTGCTCCAGCGAACCCAGGCTCTTGTCTATCTCCGCCCGCGGAATGGGTATCCAGTAATGCTGCTCCATGAACTGACGCTGCAGGACGGCCCGGTTGAAGTCGTATGTCTTGACACCGTCCACGATGCGGATATCCACTCCTTTCTGATCGACGTTTTCCGTTTCCATCGCGATTTTCCACCTCCTGACATCGAAAAAGCGGTGCCCTTCAAAGACAAGTTCGATCCTCCTTTCGTTATAAATCCTTTTCTTCAAGGCCTCGCCGGTAACTGTCGGGGGTATGGGCGGCATGTTTACGCTTGCACGGCTGCGGACAAGGTTGAGATACTCGCGCGCCGTCTCCTCGTCGCCCAGTTCAAACATGGCTTCAGCATAGTTGAGCAGGATTTCCGCATAGCGGAAGAAAATCCACGGACTGGTGGGACGCACGCTGCCTCCGCTGGGCGGAATGTCTTCGTGCAGGAATTTCTTGAAATAATACCCGCTCATCGAAGCATTCCACGACTGGACGCTGCTCTCGGGCGAGTCCAGGCCGCCCCGCCAGGTTTCCGTTTCGCGGCCGGCCCAGACGGCTCCATCGTACAGAATGGACGCGGAGAGCCGGGGATCACGGTTTTCGTAAGGATGCGCGGGGTCGTAGTTCGACGCGGGATTGACCTGGCCGTTGTCCAGGAAGGGCCTTTCGCCGTTCGTCATCTCGTAGGCATCTACCAGCCCCTGCGTGGGATTCTCGGCGCCCCAGCCGTTCGAGCCGTTACGTCCCTGATAGAGATGGAAATCGGTCGTATTGTCCTGGCCCTGAGAATAGGAACGCGCCAGTATAATTTCGCCGTTGTCGCGGAGGAAGGTCTGCCGGTAGTCGTCTTCCAGCAGGTAGCGCGCATTCAGCAGTTCTGCGGCCGCGGCGGCCGCAGCCTGCCATTTGGCTCTGTCGTTCGTCGAATTGACCAGCGGACTGGCGGCATAAAGCAGCACCCTGGACTTCAATGCCCGGCAGGCATCGGCCGACGCCCTTCCCAGCTGGCTTTCGGGCTGTCTGTCCGGCAGCAGCGGGATGGCCCTGTCCAGTTCCGCAATGATGTAGTCGACACACTCCCCGTATGAATTGCGACTGACGGAATAGTCCTGATTCAGCTCGTAAATCGTCTGGATGATGGGGACTCCGCCATAGCGGGCGATCAGGTTCGCATAGACAAACGCCCGGAGGAACATCATTTCGCCGGTCGCGGTCTTCCTGAATTCTTCATCCACCGGAGCGGCCTCTATCCTGGAGAAGAAAATGTTGATGTCCCGGATTCTGCTGTAAGCCGTTTTCCAGTAATTCAGTGTCCAGGAAAGATCGCTCACGTTGTCGGGACTGAGTTCGCCGCGGAGGATCAGCCGGTAACTCCCGGAATTGTGGATGCAGTATGCCTCGTCGCAGGCCGAACTCAGGAGGTCGCCCTGGAAACCGGAAGGCAGCGATCCCCTGTATGTCGTATTTACATAGAGCTGGATAAGCGCCTGGTCGTTCCAGACATCGTTTTCCGACAGCTTGTCCAGCGGTTTCATGTCCAGCACGTCGCTGCATGACGATACAAACAGGACGGCCATAATGCCTATTATCTGATTTATTTTTCTCATGATTCGTTGAATTAAAATGTGATGTTAATACCTGCATTGAATGTGCGCTGCTGCGGATAATACCAGTAGTCGTCCGCTTCCGGATCATAACCCGTATCCTTCATGTGATCGTAAAGGATGAAAAGGTTATTGGCACTCAGCGACAGACGAATATGCTGAATGGACAGTCTGTCGCAAAGCCTTTTCGGCAAGTTGTAGCCCAGTTCCACGTTCTTGAGCCTCAGGAAGCCGGAGTCGAACAGCCAGTGCGTGGACTGGACATTGTTGTTTCCCGCGTCCAGGCTAGCCCGCGGCATGGTGGCAGCGGTGTTTGTCGGCGTCCAGTGATTTTCCCAGCGCCAGGTGGAAAAATTCCCGAGCGAATAGCTCATGATCGGGAAATAGCCGCCAAAATAGACCTGCGCGTTTTCCTGTCCCTGGAACAGCAGGGAGAGATCGAAGGACTTGTATCCCAGCGAAGCCGAGAGGCCATACGTAATTTCGGGCGTTTTGGTCTCGCCGAGCCTGACCTGGTCCCGGGAATCCAGGTTTCCGTCTCCGTTCACATCCTCGTACCTGATGTCTCCCGGCTGGGCGTTCAGGAAGTGAGGATAGCTGTCGATCTCCGCCTGATCCTTGAATATGCCGAGCGAAATGTAGTAGAGCTGCGCGTCGATAGGCTTGCCGGTTGCCAGCTGATAGCGTTCGGCGGCCGGCTGCTCATCGCTGAAGATAACCTTGTTCCGCACAAACGACACGTTTCCGGAAAGACGGTATCTCAGGTCGCCGATCGCATGGTCGTGCGTCAGCACCAGTTCAAGCCCCCTGTTGTCCACGATCCCGATGTTTTCGTCGGGCAGCACCAGTCCCGTATAGTCGGGAACGATGGCAGAGCGTTTGGTCAGGATGTCCGACCGCCTGGTTTTAAAGAAATCAAACTCGACACCCAAAAGGCCATTCCAGAACCGGGCATCCAGTCCGGCATTCCAGGTGACGGCCGTTTCCCACGTGATACCCGGGTTGGGCACGCCACTCTGCACCAGACCGTTCACATCCTTGTTTCCGATCACGTAGGGACTGCCGTACCCGTACGCCGTAAGATACTGGAAGGCATTCACCAGGTCGTTGCCCATTTTGCCCCATGATCCCCTGAGTTTGAGGTTGTCGAGACCGTCCAGGCCTTTCATGAACGGCTCTTCGGAAATCCGCCAGCCGGCCGAAGCACCGGGGAAAAACCCGTACCGCTTGTCTGCCGGGAAATTGGGTGAACCGTCATACCGGAAAGTAAGCTGTGCCAGGTACTTCCCGGCATAGTCGTAGGTCAAGCGGCCATAGTAATTCTGCCGGGCACCCTGAGACGCCCTTCCGTCGTTGTTGTGCAGCGTCTTGTCGCTGCTTCCGGCAAACAGTTCGGGCAGCGTGCCGGAAAGAAAGCCTCCGCGTTCCGCCCAGAAATCCCGCTGGAAGATCTGCTGCTGTTCATATCCGAGCATGGCCGCCACGCTGTGCATGTCGAAAGTCCGTTCGTAATTGACTTTGGCCGTCAGGTAGGAAAGCGTCCGCATGGTCATGGAGTTTCGCAGCACGGGCTGGTCGGCATTGTAGGACGTACGTCCCCTTTCCAGTTCCCCGGTCGTCGCATTCCGGTAATACACATAGGTAGGCTCGTCGAAACGCCGGTTGAAGGTGTGGTATGTGTCATAGCTGCCGACCAGGTCCACCCACAGGCCTTCCACCTGCGGAACGTCCAGCCGCAAAGCCAGGCTGCTCTGGAATACCTTGATTTCCTCGTCGATAAACCCGCCCGCGTCAGTAACGCGGTTCACCAGGCTTTCGCTTCCGCGGCAGGGATAGAGCAGATCCGTACCCGGCCAGTAGGGCATCCAGTCCGGCTGATCCAGGAAGATGTGGCTGTACAGTTCCCAGTTGCTGAACGTGGGATAGTGATTCTTGTCATACCTCCCGGCCAGGTTCAGACTGACTTTGAGCCAGTCGGTCACTTTCGTGTCGACATTGGAACGGAGGTTATACTGTCGGGCTTCCGTCGTGCCGTTATTGAAATGCCCGCTCTGGAACACTTCCCCGAAAGAGATGTAGTATTGCGAACGCTCGCTCCCTCCGGCAACGGACAGGTTTGAACGGTGCTGGGGCGTCAAATCCCGGGTGATGAAGTCATACCAGTCCGTATTCGGATAATAGGAGTCGGTGCCGTCCCGAAACTTCTGGAGTTCTTCGGCCGAATACCTGTCCGGACGTCCTTCGGCGGCTTCGATTTCGTTATACATCAGTGCATACTGGTACGAACTGGCCACTTTCGGTTTCCGGGTCTGCTGCGTATATCCCTGATTAAAGGAGACGTTGATGACGGGTCTGCTGCCGGTTCCGCGCCTGGTCGTAACCAGAATGACGCCGTTGGCCGCCCGCGCTCCATAGATCGCCGCCGACGCATCCTTCAGTACAGTAACGTTTTCGATGTCATTCGGATTGAGCTGTCCAAGCCCCTCCCGTTCGATCCCGTCGATGATCACCAGGATGTCGTCTCTTCCCGTCGTACTCCGGCCCCGGATATAAATCTTGGGATCGTCGTTTCCCGGTTCGCCCGAACGGTTATTGACCGTCACGCCCGACAGCCGTCCGGCCAGGGCATTTCCCACATTCATCGCAGGGCTTTTGATGATTTCGTCACCCTTCACGGAAGCAACCGATCCGGTCAGCGTCACCTTTTTCTGTGTGCCATACCCGATTACGACCACTTCCTCCAGCGCCCGGGTATCTTCTAACAGCGTGATAGAGAGCAATTTGCCCCCCCCCC
>JAIRXI010000121.1 GCA_031268395.1 Tannerella sp.
GCAAGAGGCCCTTGCCAGTCGTAAAACCCTTCGACGGATGCAGGAAAATAAACAGGTCTATTTGGCATACAATATAAATTAAATAAATAATGCGAAAACGTCATCCGCCACAACTGCGAAGACGTAAAATATATTTGTTGGAAATATATTTTCCCAAAATTCCCTTTCCTTCCGGTCGAAACGGCTGGATAGAATTTCCCAAAAACACGCCTGTTTCTCCCAGAGACAAGCTTGTTTCTCCCAGAGACAAGCTTGTTTCTCCCAGAGACAAGCTTGTTTCTCATAGAGACAAGCTTGTTTCTCCCAGAGACAAGCTTGTTTCTCTCAGAGACACGCGTGTTTCTCATAGAGACAAGCTTGTTTCTCCCAGAGACAAGCGTGTTTCTCTCAGAGACAAGCGTGTTTCTCCCAGAGACAAGCTTGTCTCTGGGAAAATCAAACCCCGTTACGGGGATTCGGAAGGGCATCGAAATGCAGCTGATCTGCTGTTTTTCAGCCATTTTGCGGTCTGTCGGGCCGGCATCAGGGGTTCCGGCTCCCGCGGGCTGGGGGAACTGGAGGCCGCCGTGGCCGCCGGTCGTCCGGCTGGAGCCTTCGCGCTGTTCATGCAGTTCGTCATGTACATCCAAATTCTTTGAGATGTTGAAATTGCCTTTGCCGGACAATCGAAAGGGAATATTGGATAGCATGTTGCAGGGAAAAATCATAGTCAGGCATGAAAATGAATATGATGTAAAAAATATTGGAGCGTTACTCTTTGCAAAGCATTTGGAAGATTTTGAACGGACAGGGCGCAAAGCCATTCGCGTTATATTTTACGATGGAAACAACCGAATAAAAACCATAAGGGAACAAACCGGAGAGAAAGGATATGCCGTTGGTTTTGAAGGTTTGATTAAGTATCTGGAGGATAATTTGCCATCTAATGAAGTTATTGATATGTATTCCCATACGAGGAATGTGGAGGCGTCAAATAATATTTTTAACCACTCAAAACGTTATAGAGCTGATTTTTCCCCCAGGCAGACAAAAGAGGGGGAGGTGCATTTCAAATTATCATGCTTCGAAAGGCAAAACGCCATCCATAACCCGTCCGTCCGATGAAATCTCCGGAGCTGAATGGCGTTTTGCCAATGCCTTATTATCCCAGCGCCTTCCGGAACCGCAGCAGGAAGTCTTCCGCTTCGGCCTGCGCGAGGCAGAGCGGCGGCAACAGACGGATGGTGTGGGCGCCGGCCACGCCGGTAAATACCTTTTCCTCAAACAGCAGTCTTGTGCGGATGTCGCCGACGGGGACCTCAAACTCCAAGCCGATCATCAGGCCGCGTCCGCGCACCTCCCGGATGCCGGGAATCTCCTGCAAGGCGCCGTTCAGGAAGGCGCCGATCCGTTCCGCGTTTTCAATCAGGCCCTCCGATTCCATGATGTCCAGCACGGCAATTGAGGCGGCGCAGGCCAGGTGATTACCGCCGAAGGTGGTGCCCAACATGCCGTATTCCGCCCTGAACATGGGGCTTATCAGGACGGCGCCCACCGGGAAGCCGTTGGCCATGCCCTTGGCCACGGTGATGATGTCCGGACGGATGCCGGCGTACTGGTGGGCGAAGAACTTCCCGCTACGGCCGTAGCCGGACTGTATCTCGTCGAGGATCAGCACGGCTTCGTACCGCGTACACAGCGCCCGCACGTCCCGCAGGAAACCGTCCGCGGGCAGCTGTATGCCGCCGATGCCCTGAATGCCTTCGATAATGACGGACGAAACGTCCCCCTTTTTCAGTTCGGCCTCGACCGCGCCGGCATCTCCCAGCGAGAGGCAGGTCACCGGGAAACCTTCGTTGAGCGGGGCGATGATTTTCGGATTGTCCGTCACCCGTACGGCGGCAGCTGTCCGGCCGTGAAACGCCTTCCGAAAGGCTATCACGCGCCGCTTGCCGTTGTGGAACGACGCCAGTTTCAAGGCATTTTCGTTGGCCTCGGCGCCGGTGTTGATCAGGAACAGCGCATAGTCGTCGTACCCGCAGGCGCGTCCCAGCCTGTCTGCCAATTGCTGCTGCAGGCCGTTAATCACCGAATTGGAATAGAAGCCCAGCCGGTTCAGCTGCTCCGTAATCGCCTTTACATACGCGGGATGGCTGTGCCCGACGGAAATGACCGCATGGCCACCGTACAGGTCCAGGTATTCGTTGCCCGCGGCATCCCACACGCGGCATCCCTGTCCCCTGACTATTTCGACGGGCCACAGGGGAAATACATCAAACAGTTTCATTCTTTTGTTATTTTTTTGATTTGTCAGTCAGTTAAAAAGCGGACGGTTTCAAATGCAAACCGTCCTGTTCCCCGATCCCGAACATCAGGTTCATGTTGTGAACCGCCTGTCCGCTCGCGCCTTTCAGCAGGTTGTCGATCACGGAAGTGATCAGCAGCATGTCTCCGTGTTTTTGCAGGTGCAGCAGGCACTTGTTCGTATTGACGACCTGCTTCAGGTCGGGGCTTTTAGCGGTTATCCGCGTGAACGGATGCCCGTCGTAGAAGGTTTCGTACAGCGCCTGTACTTCGTCTGCCGTCCGCGAGCATTTCGTATGCACGGTGGCGAATATCCCGCGCGAGAAGTTTCCCCGCACCGGAATAAACCAGACCGTGTTCCGGAAATCGCGCTGCAACTGTGCCAGGCTTTGCCCGATTTCGTCCAGGTGCTGGTGGGTGAACGGCCTGTAGATGGAAATGTTGTCGTTCCGCCAGCTGAAATGCGACGTTTCGGAGGGTTTGACGCCGGCGCCTGTCGAGCCGGTGATTGCGTGCACGTGCACGTCGTCCGTCAGCAGGGCCTGTCCGGCCAGCGGCAGCAGGGCCAGCTGGATGCACGTGGCGAAACAGCCCGGATTGGCGACGTGGTGCGCCTGGCGGATGGCATCGCGGTTCAGTTCCGGCAGACCATACACAAAGTCGTGTTCTGGCGAGGCTTTCCGGTAATCCGTGCTGAGGTCTATGATTTTCACGCGGCCGGGAACGGCCTTTTCCTGCAGAAACCTGCGGCTGTCGCCATGTGCCGTGCAGAGAAACAGCACATCGATTTCATTCAGCGGCAGCGTGTCGCCAAAGACCAGCTCCGTCTCGCCGTACAGGCCGGCATGGATGTCCGCAATCCGGCTTCCGGCATGGCTGTTGCTGTGTACAAATGTGATGGAGGCTTCCGGATGGTTGAGCAATATCCGTATCAACTCCCCGGCGGTATATCCCGCGCCTCCGATAATTCCTGTTCGAATCATGTCTCTAACTGTTATTTGTCAGTAGCCGCAGTTTGACTTGTTCATCCGTCATTTTCATTTGGGCCGTCAATCAACCGCTAATCATTATAATATGTTTTCATCTGGTTAGCCAGGATTTTGGTAAATCCTTTCACGTCGTCGGCCGTCCAGGCCTTCTGTTCTTCGCCGTAGACGCCAAATTCGCTTTTCATCAAGTCACAGTCGCTTTCTACGCCGACAAGTGTGTATCCGTATGGCCGCAAAGTCATCAGCGTCCGTCCCGTCACGCGCTGCTGCGTACTCTCCAGAAATGCCTCCATGTCGCGCATCACCGGCTCCAGATACTGTGCTTCGTGCAGAAACATCCCATACCACGTGCCAATCTGTTCTTTCCAGTAAGATTGCCACTTGGTCAGCGTATGTTTTTCCAGCAGTTTGTGCGCGTTGATGATCAGCAGTGCGCCGGCCGCCTCGAATCCCACCCGGCCTTTGATGCCGATGATGGTATCGCCCACATGCATGTCGCGGCCAATCGCCCGGCGCGAGCCGATGGCTTCCACCCTGCGGATGGCCTCTACCTTGTCTGTGAAGGCAACGCCATTTACGCCGCATATCTCGCCCCGCTCGAAGTCGATCGACAGCGTCTCCTCGCCTTCGTCCTGCAGTTGCGAAGGATAGGCCCTCTCCGGCAGCGTCCGGTTGGACGACAGCGTCTCCTTTCCGCCCACGCTCGTGCCCCACAGACCCTTGTTGATGGAATATTCCATTCTGGCAAAGTCGGCATCGTAGCCGTTCGTCCGGAGGTAGTTGATTTCGTATTCGCGGCTGAGGTTCATGTCGCGTGTCGGGGTAATGATTTCCATCTTCGGCGCCAGCACGCCGAACGTCAGGTCGAAGCGTACCTGGTCGTTGCCGGCGCCCGTACTGCCGTGGGCGACGGCGTCAGCTCCGATTTCTTCGGCATGGCGGATAATCGCCATTGCCTGGAAGATGCGTTCCGAACTGACGGAAATCGGGTATGTCCCGTTGCGCAGCACGTTCCCGTACACCATGTACCGGATGCTCTTCGCATAATATTCCCGCTCGACGTCCAGGGTGACGTGCTTCACCGCTCCCAGCCTGTATGCCCGTTCTTCGATGGCCCTGCATTCGGCCCGGTCGAATCCGCCCGTATTGGCCAGGGCGGTATATACTTCGCAGTCTTTTTCTCTGGACAGGTACATGGCGCAGAAGGAGGTGTCCAGTCCCCCGCTAAACGCCAAAACTACTTTCTTTTTCATACGTATATTATTTTAATTCACTGTTCTTTTCACTGCCGGATTCAAAAACCTTTTCCCCGATCGCCCGGCAGCGCGGGTCGACGGGATCGAAGAGCATGGCCGTACAGATACAGTAGCGGCGCCGGGTGCGGATCAGCACGTCGTGATTGATACATCCGCTGCAGCCTCGCCAGAAGGCCTCGTCATCCGTCAGGTCGGCAAAGGTCACCGGGACATATCCCAGTTCGGTGTTCAACTTCATCACGGCGCTGCCGGATGTCAGGCTGAACAGTTTCGCTTCCGGCCACCGCCGGCGCGCCAGCCGGAAAGCGGCGTATTTGATGCGCTTGGCCAGTCCGCGGTTGCGGAATTTTTCCACTACAATCAGCCCCGAAGTTGCCACAAACTGCTTGTTGCCCCACGATTCGATGTAGCTGAATCCGGCTAATTCCTCGCCCGCCAAGGCAATGATGGCTTTGCCTTCCTTCATTTTCTGCGCCACATAGTCGGGCGAACGCCGGGCGATGCCCGTCCCGCGTACCCTGGCTGCATTTTCGATCGTTTCCAGGAGGATGTCTACATACTTTTCGTGACTTTCGTCCGCCATCATCACGTCAATCGCTATTTCCTTTTCCATTTCTGCCTGCCAAACCGGTCACTGTTACTGTTTAATTTTTAACTGAGTATATTGGGCCAGCACCGCAGCCACCTGTTCGCGGCTGTATCCTTCGCGCGGAATCACCAGAATCGTATCGTCTCCGGCAATGGTGCCGACAATCTCCCGCGGCGCGCTCCGGTCGATGTCGGAGGCGATGCCCATGGCATATCCCGGGCGCGTCTTGATCACGGCCAGATTTCCGGAAAATTCGACTTTCAGCGACGCAGCGCCGGTAGACGTTTCTGCCGTGCCGGATGCCGGCGCCGGCAGTGTATATACATACTGGTTGTTTGCATCATACTCCCGTGTAACTTTCAATTGCTTTATGTCGCGGGACAGTGTTGCCTGCGTGATCTCGAAACCTTTGCCGGCCAGGGAGCGGAGTAAATCGTCCTGACTGCGGATGGTTTCGGCGCCGATAATATCGCGGATCGCCTGCAGGCGCTGTTCCTTCATAATCGTTTTTTTCTGCATAAACATTCAAAATCGCGGCAAATATACGGACATTTTCCGAATAAATATACAGAGATGCGCTGGAAACTATTTTTAACGCGAGGATACGGAGCGCGCAGGGAGGCGGAACGTCCGCAGCGCCTGCATCCCCTCGGTCGTGTCCGGAAGAGGCCCTGCCGGTAAAAAACGGCCCGCAACGCACGATGGCCCGGGACGGCCGGGACGAGTTGACGGGCGGATATTCCGTTTGCTGCCTGCCGGCAGTCTTCTCTTCCTGACACGACAGGAGAAGCGTCTATTTTTTTAAAACGCTCATTTTAAGGATAAAAACAGATTTTAGGGGGCAAATTTCCCTATGGAAATTGGTGATTTCCCTATGGAAACAGGGAATTTCCCTGTGGGAATTGATAATTTCCCTATGGAAATTGGTGATTTCCCTGTGGGAATTGGCAATTTCCATAGGGGAATTGGTAATTTCCATATAGGAATTGGTGATTTCCCTGTGGGAATTTGGAATTTCCCTAATGGGAATTGGTAATTTCCATTAGGGAATTGGGTATTTCCTTATGGAAATTGGGCATCTTTCGGGGAAAAATCGGAAATTTTCCGGCTGTATGCGGACATGATTAGACGCTTCTCCTGTCGTGTCCGGAAGAGAAGACTGCCTGCCGGCAGCGAACGGAATATCCGCCCGTCACCCCGTCCTCTATTAACGATGAACGATGAACGATGAACGGGCTTCACTGATAAAAACAGGTGCGCATGGGAGGAAACGCTTTATGACCGCCCACGGCAAACCTGCGTTTCGGACAGACCACCTCATTTCCACCTCCTTTTAATAACAAAACAACCTCAGTAGCACGCAGATGAGATATACGGGCGGACCTCATTACCTCCTTATCCCCGGTTATCCAGGAGTCATTTTTAAGCATTTATACCGGCCTGCTTACAAGTGTCATGTCCTGAAAAAACGATACCGTTATGCTATTTCTTTTTGAGGTTGGGCAGGAACCAGGTGATGATACCGAGCAAAGGCATCCAGGCGCATACCTGATAGACCGCTTCGATGCCGTGCAGATCAGCCATTTTCCCCAGTATGGCGGAGGCGACGCCGGCAATCCCGAACGCGAATCCGAAAAACAGTCCGGACACCAGTCCCAGCCTGTACGGGAGCAGTTCCTGCGCATACAGCAGGATGGCCGGGAAGGCGGACGAAATAATCAGCCCGATGAAAAAACTCATCGTTACCGTCCAGAACAGGTTGACGTGCGGCATGAGCAGCGTAAAGGGCGCGGCGCCGAGAATGGATACCCAGATGACATATTTGCGTCCCACCCGGTCGCCGACAGGCCCGCCGATCAGCGTGCCGAGAGCCGTTGCACCGAGAAAGACGAACAGGAAGATTTGCGAAGCCTGTACCGTGACATGGAATTTCTCGATCAGGTAGAACGTATAATAGCTCGACAGACTGGCCATGTAGATGTATTTGGAAAAAATCAGCAGCAGCAGGATAGAGATGGAAAAGACGACCGTTTTCGGAGGCAGCGGCGATTCCGTCCGGACTTTCATCCCGGTCTGTTCCTCCTCCCGCCTGGAGAGTTGCAGCCGCCGCCGGTACCAGCGACCTACCGGCAGGGCCACCAGGATGGCAGCAAATGGCAGGACGGAAAAGAAAGAGATGTAATGGCGTCCGTAGGGTGCGGCCAGGAAAGCCACCAGCAGGGGACCGAATGCCCCGCCCAGGTTGCCCCCAACCTGGAAAAGCGACTGTGCCAGTCCGCGACGTCCGCCGGAAGCGATGGACGTCAGCCGCGACGCTTCGGGATGGAGCGTAGAAGAGCCGATGCCCACCATAAATACCGATACCATCACCCAGGGCAGGCTCGGCGCAAAGGCCAGCAGCAGGAAACCCGCCAGCGTGAAGCAGCTGCCTGCGGGCAACGACGCGGGCGAGGGATGTCTGTCATAAAACAGTCCCACGAAAGGCTGAAATACGGAGGCGGCGATCTGGTACGTCAGCGTAATCAGTCCGATCTGCCCGAAACTCAGGGCCAGATCATCCTTAAGGAGGGGATAGGTTGCCGCCACGGCCGACTGTATGGCGTCATTCAGCCCGTGCAGAACGCTCAACGATACCAGGATACGGATGGTTGTTCCGCTCATTTGCGGTGTTGTCGTATTTCGTTTCATAATCGACTGCAAAGATAGGTGTTCTTACGCATGATTGTTCTGTCGGGGCATACCTGTTATTTCCCGCGAAATAAAATGTATGGACGGGGAAACAACCGTTCAGGCGTATGCCTGTCCGTTGCGAAGAAAAGACTTTCTCCGTACCGCCGAAAGTTTTCCTGTCGTGTTCGGCCGGTGAGGCAGCCTCCTCTTCCGAACACAGCAGGGAAAACATGTCATGGACATTCCGGGATTATTCCGGGTTATTTATTTCACTTATTCAAATCAAAAAAACCTCAATTTCGGTCAGGTATTTTTCGTTTTCCGCTTCTCTTTATTCGTTTTGTTTTCCGGAACTGAAATCTTTCCGTCGAAAAGTTTGTGGTTCTCAGGGCATGGACTATTTTTGCGACGGAATTTAATAACGTTTTAATCAGAAAAAAACAATTGCGATGGAAACAAAAAAAGTAAGCCGGCGGAATTTTTTCCGCTGGTCGGCGACAGCCGGGGCGAGCGCTCTGCTGTTCCCGAACGTAGCGGCGTCAGCACACGGCGCGTCGTCCGGCAGCAGGACAGGCGAGTATCCCACCCGCATACTGGGCCGGACAGGACTGGAAGTCCCCATTTTGAGCATGGGTGTGATGCGTGCGGACAATCCTAACGTCGTCAGAGCCGCCTATGAAGCGGGCCTGACGTTTTTCGACACGGCGCACGGCTATCAGGGCGGACGTAACGAAGAAATGCTGGGAAAATTTTTCAAAGACAAACCCCGCGATTCGTTCAAGA
The DNA here is from genome assembly GCA_031268395.1 of Tannerella sp. GTDB lineage: Bacteria > Bacteroidota > Bacteroidia > Bacteroidales > Tannerellaceae > Tannerella. Next base: position 8,571 of record JAIRXI010000121.1, read on the forward strand.
TTGCCACGAAAGGAAAGTTCGACTATCCGCTGAGCGAAAACTTTGAAAAAGAGTATACCGCTCTGCTCGACAAGAGCCTCGAACGCCTGCAGATGGACCATGTGGAGATCTTCTACATTCATGCCATCGACGACGTGGAATCGATCGGCAACGAGCGGGTCATCCGCTTGCTGCAAAAGTTCAGGGCAGACGGGAAAATCCGTCATATCGGGCTTTCCACCCACGCCCACAAGCCCGAACAGATCGACGCTGCCGTCAGCGCAGGGATTTACGACGTCATTCTTCTGAGCTACAATTTCAAACTGCCCAACATCAAGGAAACGGACGAAGCCATTGAGCGGGGAGTCGGGGCAGGCCTGGGTTTTGTCGCGATGAAAACGATGACGGGCGGCGTGGAAGACGCCGAAGGAAAGAAGAAAATCAACGCCGGGGCATGCCTGAGATGGGCCTGGCAGAACAGGAACATCACTACCGCCATCCCCGGATTCACCAACTTCACCGAATTTGAAGAATGCCTGGCCGCTGTCCGGCAGCCGGAACTGACGGCCGGCGACAAGGAATACCTCGCCGCACTCTGCGGCCGGGAACTGCTCTACTGCCTGCAGTGCGGCAAGTGCAGGGATGCCTGCGTCGAACACCTGCCCATTCCGGACATGATGCGCGCCTACATGTATGCCTGCGGTTACAAAAACGCCGGGCTGGCCAAGGAGACACTGCTGGAACTGAACCTGGCGGGAAGATCCTGCAAAAAATGCGGCGGGAAATGCAGCGTGAAATGTACGTCCGGATTCGACGTCCCCGCGAAAATCGCTGCCATCATGCCCGTCATGCATGTCCCGGACATATTTTTAACTTGACGGAGACGGTCATGCATACACTGAACTGTTTCACAGCCGCTGCCATTCTTCTGTTTTCCGTCCCCTCCCTCCCTGCGCAGACGCCCGAACAACTCAAGTCGTGGCTGGTTCCCGTCCCGGGATGGGAACTGCCTGCGGAGGCGGAAATCTTCAACCCCGACAACCTGTTCGACCGGATCAACGGCGCCGCTCCGCTCTTCCTGGAAAACAATTTCAGGGAAATGACCTCGCTGGAATACAAAAAAGGAGACGACTACATCACGATCCAGGCCTATCGCCACGCCACACCCGAAGACGCCTTCGGCATGTATGCCGCGGAACGCTCGACCGAACTGGCCTTTTACCCCATCGGCGGTGAAGCCCAGGGCGACGCGAAAAACCTGTATTTCTTTGCCGGATGTATCTATGTGAAAATGTGGAGCAACCGTTCGGAAGACGACGTCCGGCCGGCGCTCCACGCCATCGGCAAGGGACTGGCCCTCGGAATCGACCCGGCAGCCTCCCTTCCGCCGATTGCAGGATACTTCCCCGAAAAGGGAAAAATCCCGCACTCGGAGGCCTATATCACTTCCGGATACATTGGGCACGAATTTTTGAAAGGCGTATATACGGCAAACTATGAATCCGGAGGATACACCTTCCAGCTTTTCGTGATGGACGCCAAGTCGAAGGATGCGGCGAAAAAGGTGCTGACCGCCTATTTTACCTTCACCGGCCAGCCGTTGACGTTTGAAGAAGGCGCCCTGCAAATCAGGGATAAATACAATGGCAACCTTCCGCTCATCTGGAAAGGCGCCTGTCTGGTTGGCGCCCGCAACGAAAACGGCGAAACCCCGCAGGACGCAGACGGGCTGCTCGGCGAACTGGCCGGGAAATTGCCCTGAAAACCCCGGTTTTTGCATCGAAGGAGGCTGTCTCGAAAGTCATTTTAATCCCAACATGTCCATTAGACACGACGGGGAAGTGTCTAATGGACATGTTGGGTTAATAACAAAACAACCTCAGTAGCAGATGATGATAATACAGGCGGACCTCATTGGGGCTGTCTCAAAAGCCGAAGTCCGTCGTCATTGCGAGGAGGAACGACGAAGCAATCGCCGATACACGCGAGGATTGCTTCGTCGTTCCTCCTACCAATGACGAAAATTGATTATAATCATATTTAACCGACCGTTTTTTTTCGTCTTTTTCCCTTTTTCCCCCGGCGAAGCTGGGGTGGGATCTCACAATGACGAATCGGGACTTTTGAGACAGCCCCCTTCCGTTTCCTCCACTCTCCTCTCTCAACTATATATCAGTGCTTCGCCAAAGTCAATGGATACGTTTTTCTCCGGATTCAGCCACTTGAAAGTGACCGTATGGCGCCCCGGGGGCAGGCGGTATTTCCAGAACAGTTCGTTCCGGCGCGTGATGCGGGACACCGGCAGAAGAGCGGTTTCGACCGGTTTCCCGTCAATATGCATTTCGACCTGCGCCTCGTAGCCGTCCCTGCCGCCCCGAACACTGCCCCCAAACACAATGCCGATGCCCTCGAACACGATCGAATCAATGGCTGCCAGCGGCTTGTGTATCGGGATGCGTCCGGCGGGACTGTGCCCTTCAAATCCCTGCTCGAAGCGCACGGTAGCCGGCTGCTGACAGGCGATCACGACTTCTCCGTCGCCAACCGTCCCCCCGTTTCGCCGGATCGCCTGCAGCGCATGACCGAAACTCATCCGGCAGGCCCCATTCAGCGAAATGTCCGTGCCGGCAAAAGGCATGTCTTCGACCTCCCTTACGTTCTTCAGCCAGTATTCCGGTATCCGGCCATATCCCTTGACGGCGCCCAGGATGCCGCCCGCCGAAGCCGCGTTGCTGTCGGAATCCTGTCCGCAGCGTGTGGCAATATCAATTGTTTTGGCAAAATCGCCCTCGCCATACAGCAGGCCGATAAGGACGTAGGCGCTGTTGATGACGGCGTCGATGTTGAAAGACGAGTACACGCCGTCCGGACATCCGACGTCCTGGCTCCATTTGCGTTCACACTCGAACCAGGTCTGTTTCCAGTCATACGGGTAGAGCCGGTGCCAGCGGATGACGTCGGACATGCATTTATAGTACGCGCTTTCCCGGGGGATGGTTTTTAACGCCTCCGACACGATAAGCTTTATATCGCCCGACACGAACGCCAGCGCATACATGGCGCCGACATGCACGCCGCCATACCACCCGTCGCCATAATTCATGATATGCCCGATCCGGTCCGAAATTTCAGACGCCGTATTCACCATTCCCGGCGACATGATGCCGGCATAGTCGGCTTCGATCCGGTAGTCGATATCGTCGGAGTGGGGATTGTTCAGCCAGTGTCCGGAAGCGGGCGGCAGGATGCCGTGCAGGATATTGTACCGGGCCGACTGGTTGGCGTGCCAGAGCATATACCCGGCCGCGGCAAAGGCGAAGGCGAACGAATCGACCGGGGCGTCCGGTCCCAGGCGTTCGAATACGTCCACGAACGTCAGGTCCATGTAAATGTCGTCGTACAGTCCGGGCGAATCCTCCATCCGCGACCGGATACAGCCTTCCGGCCATTCGAGGGGGACATAGGGCTGGATCATGGTTCCCCGATAGCTGAATTCGACAGGGCCGCCATACGTGCAGCCGATGAGCTGGCCGGCCCAGGCGCCCTTTATCTTGTCCATGAGCGTTTCCCGGGAAAGTGTAATCTTTTCGGGAATCATCTTCGAGCGTTTTTCGGGCGCCGGCGACGAACAGGAAATTCCCGCGGCGGCGAACGCGAACAGGACAGCAAGATGTAAAATCAATTTTTTCATACGGATATAATTCATAAGGATAAAACAGGCAGGTGATGAATGAAACGGGATGGCTTTGCGGCGGAACGGGACGGCAACCGCGATTCGACCGGTTTTCCCGCCGCCGGGATTCATGAAGAGGGCGTCGCCCGCCACCGTCCCGCCTTCGGGCGGGAGATGGCCGGACTGTACCGTCATGCCGGCATTGCCGCCGACCGTCCGTGATGCTTTGTCTCCACGTGCCATACTATACTCATTTGAATGATATAAACCGGGGTTTATTCAAATCTTTCATGTTTTCTCCGGGCAAATATACAAAGTTTATTTACTTCCCCTCGCTTTTGTCCCGAAAAAATGCCTGCCGGATCACCTGCGTTTTGTGAGATACAAATAGCAGAAGGCGGAAGGCCGTCACCGGCGAAACTCCCGCCGCCGCAGTTCTTCCTTTTTTTGCAGACCTCGCTTTCTTTTCCGGCGGTACATGCAGGATGGCCATTTTAGGATCATTCTCCATGCTCCAGTCTCAATTTTATGCCTATATTTGTGGCCGTCCCGGAACGGGAGATGAACATATAGATTTAAATTAAAAACATCCATTTTTATGAAGACAATTTCAAGAAGAACAGCCCTCAGGACGGCTGTAGCAGGGGGCGCCGCACTGGCGGCAACGGGTTGGGATGCGGTTGCGGGCACAGGCCGGACCGTGAAGAAACCGGCCGAAACGCCGGCAAAGGAACCGCTGAAAGGTCATATCCGCCATTCCGTGAGCAAATGGTGTTTCGGGGACATTCCCCTGGACGAGTTTTGCGGAATTTGCAGGAAGATCGGCATCGAATCCGTCGAACTGCTGGATCCGAAGGACTGGGCGACGGTGAAAAGTCACGGCCTGACCGTCGCCATGGCGCAGGGCGCCGGACTGGGGATCGACCGGGGATTCAACGACCCCGCGCTGCACGACGAACTGGTTGCCAGCTACGAGGAAGTGATCCCGATGGTTGCCGAAGCCGGACTGACCAACCTGATCTGCTTTTCGGGGCGGCGCAACGGCGTGACCGATTTGCAGGGATGGGAAAACTGCGAAAAGGGGCTGAAACGCATCACGCCCGTTGCCGAGAAATACAACGTCGTACTGACGATGGAACTGCTCAACAGCGTTGGACACAAGGACTACCTCTGCGACCATACCGTCTGGGGGGCGGAACTTTGCCGCCGCGTCGGTTCGCCGAACTTCAAGCTGCTCTACGACATCTTCCACATGCAGATCATGGAGGGGAACATTATCGAAAACATCCGCAGGTACCACGAATGTTTCTCGCACGTGCACACGGGCGGCAATCCCGGACGTGCCGAAATCGACGAAACGCAGGAACTGTATTATCCCGCCATCATGAAGGCGCTGCTGGATGTCGGCTACAAGGGCTTCGTCGGGCAGGAATTTGTGCCCCGCCAGCCCGACAAAATCGCTTCGCTGGAGAAGTGCATCCGTATCTGCGACATCTGACCGCAACCGTTGCACAGGATCATGTCCCGCACGACGGAACATTCCCCGTGCATCCGCTGTGACTGCCCGCCTGACGGGATATGCAGGCTCACGGGTAAAACCATGTGTTCATGGAACGAAACGCTTTATGACAGCCACACGGCAAACCCGCGTTTCGGACAGACAGCCTCGATTCTAACAAGAAAACAACCTCAGTAGCAAGCAGCAGATATTACGGGCGGACCTCATTACCTCCTTATCCCGCACGGTTACAAAGAATAAGGGAATGAGGTTTTGCCAGGGGGTTCATACCTGCGGCTACTGAGGTTGTTTTGTTATTAACTCATGTTGCGCATCAACTGCACTCGACACCTGCCCATCCATGCCCGAAGGGCGTTATTTTCATAGCCGTAGGCAAGCGTTTCCCGGCGCGGGGAGGCGTGTGACCATTTGAAATGCACCCGAAAAATCGGATTCTCCCGAAATGTCCATTAGACGCTTCTCCTGTCGTGTCCGGAAGAGTAGAGACGTAGCGCGCTACGTCTCTGTTATTCCAATATGTCCGGAAGAAAAGACGGCCGGCCGGCAGCAAACGGAATATCCGCCCCCGCTCGGCGTAGCGTCTCGCTGCGTCGGGTTAAAAGCAAGCCTCCAGGCTTGCCACAAGTCACCCGGCGAAGACGCTATGCCGGGCGACAGTTTCTGCCTTACAGCAAG
>JAIRXI010000125.1 GCA_031268395.1 Tannerella sp.
CCGGCGAAGGGGGCTTCGCGACACTCGCAACCGAACGGTCGCAAGGGTGAAATTTGAACTATCCCCGGATAATACGATCATTGGTGATGTTGGAATAGGGAAGGGAAGGATACGGCTGAGGGCACGGGTTTGCTCATAAACCCGGGGTCAGGCGGAAGGATGCGGGTTGAATAGGCGGCAATAATTGAAGAGTGGAGAATTAAAAATTTAACACAACGCATCCGTTAAAATAACCCGTTTTATCCGGGATATGTTCTTTTATACGCAAAACAGCGCCAGTCGAAACCGGTACTGTTTGAAAATTTATAAAAATATCTTTTATTTATTGGCTGACGATACTTCGCGCTGAACGGACGTTGAATAAGTCATTCCGGCGCCTCATCCGCAGCAAGAGCAGCATCAGAGTCAGGGCCGTTTAGGAACTGTCTGGAAAAAAACCCGAAATATCCATTAGACGCTTCCCCTGTCATGTCCGCATACAGCCGAAAAATCCCCGATTTTCCCCCGGAAGATTCCCAATCTTCCATAGGGAAATTAGCCCTGTGCAATCTGTTTTTATCCTCAAAATGAGCGTTTTAAAAAAAATAGACGCTTCTCCTGTCGTGTCCGGAGGGGTAGAGACGGGGCACGCCCCGTCTCTACGTCCCTGTTATTCCAATATGTCCGGAAGAGAAGACCGCCTGCCGGCAGCAAACGGAATATCTGCCCGTCAACCCGTGCCGGTCGGGGCGGGCCATCGTGCATTGCGGGCCATTTTTTACCGGCAGGGCCTCTTCCGGACACGACAGGAGAAGCGTCTAATGGACATTTTGGGATAAATTTGTGACGTTTATTTCCAGACAGTTCCTAAAAATCCGTACCTTTGCCGTCCGGACTGTCATATAGCCGGTTATACGCACTTAATTATGGAAGCAACAAGATTGAACAAGATAGGACGACTGCTTCAGAAGGAACTGGGCGACCTTTTCCTGAAACAGACAAAAAACATGCGGGGCACGCTGGTATCGGTCAGCGCCGTGCGCGTCAGCGCCGACCTGAGCGTGGCAAAAGTGTACCTCAGCATCTTCCCCGCCGGACGGGGACAGGAACTGATAGAAACCATTACATGTAACGGCCGGACGATCCGCTATGACCTGGGACAGCGAGTGCGCACGCAACTGCGCAAAATCCCGGAACTGAGTTTCTTCCTCGACGACTCACTGGACTATGTGGAACACATTGATCAACTGCTGAAAAAATAACGTCGCTTGAACCTGCCGTTTTACATCTCCGTCCGCTATCTCTTCGCCAAAAAATCGCACAATGCCATCAATATCATTTCGATGATATCGGTGTGCGGCGTCATGGTCGCAACCATGGCGCTGGTATGCGTGATGTCGGTATTCAACGGCTTCGAAACGCTGGTAGCCTCCATGTTCGGACATTTCGACCCGGAGCTGAAAATCACGCCCGTCGCCTCGAAAGTCTTCGACCCGGACGTCGCTGCCGTGCGGCAAGTCCGCGCAATGCCCGAAGTAGCCATCTGTACGGACGTCCTGGAGGATCACGTGCTGGTGCGCTACGGCGGGCGGCAAGTCATCGCCGTGGCCAAGGGTGTAAGCCCTTCGTTCCGCGACCTGGCGCGGATCGACACGCTGGTGATAGACGGGAAATTCGTCCTCCGGGAAGGCGAAACAGACTATTCCGTACTGGGGATTGGCCTGGCCTCGACGCTGGGTGTGAATGCCGGCTTTGTCGCCCCGCTGGAAATCTATGCGCCCATCCGCGACCGCCAGATCGATCTGGCCGCCCCGCTGCATTCCAGCCGCATGGAATACGCCTTTATCGGAGGCGTGTTCTGCATCAGTCAGCCGGAATACGACGAAAACTACATGCTCCTGCCCCTCGCCCTGACGCGCACCCTGCTGCATTACACCACGGAAGTCTCCGCGCTGGAATTGAAGCTGACGCCCGGAGCCGACGCCCGGGCCGTACAAAAGCGTATCCGCACGCTGCTGGGCAGCGGCTTCCAGGTTCAAAACCGCTACGAACAGCAGGAAGCTTCCTACAAGATGATGCAGGCCGAAAAGTGGATGACCTTTCTCATTCTGGCCTTCGTGCTGGCGATCGCGCTGTTCAACGTTGTCAGTTCGCTCTCCATGCTGATGATCGAAAAGCAGGACGACGTGCAGATGCTGCGCAGCATGGGCGCCGGCAACCGCCTTGTCCGTCGGGTATTCCTGTTCGAGGGATGCATGATTTCGATGCTGGGCGCACTGACCGGCATGGCGCTCGGCGTGATCCTGTGTCTCGTCCAGCAGAAATACGGCTTGCTCAAGCTCGGCAGTTCCATGGGCCTGTTCATGAGCGACAACTACCCGGTGAAACTGGCTGTGGCAGATCTGGCGGCCATCCTGGCCACGGTCTTCCTGATCGGCCTGCTCGCCTCCTGGTACTCGGTGCGTTACCTCGGGAAAAAGTGGCTGTCGAAAGGGCGGCTGGCGCTCTGCCTGCTGTCCTGCCTGCTGCTGTCCGGATGTGGCGGCGGCGTGCGGGAGCAGGAACAGCGGGTGACAGTGACCATCGAACCGCAACGCTATTTTGCAGAAAAGATCGCCGGAGGCCGGTTTGCCGTCCATACGCTGGTACCGCCCGGCCAAAGTCCGGAAACCTATGACCCCGCGCCGCACGAAATGGTAAGCCTGGCCCGGAGCAGCGCGTATCTCCAGATCGGACGCATCGGATTTGAAGAAGCCTGGATGCCGACCATCCGCGAGAATAACCCGCACATGACATTTTTCGACCTCTCCGAGGGCCTCCATCCGGCCGGAAACGACACCGCGCATCTCCACCTCCACCGTTACTGCCGGGAAGACCCGCACATCTGGAATACGGTAGCCGGCGCGCGCATGATCGCCCGCAACACCCTGCTGGCCTTCGTGCGCCTCGACCCGGCGAACGAAGCCGCCTACCGCGCTAACTGCGAGCAGCTGCTCCGGGAAATCGACGGGACGGAAGAGGACCTGCACGCACTGCTGGATACGCTGACCTGCCGGACATTTGTCATTTACCATCCGGCGCTGACCCGTTTTGCCGACGAGTTCCACCTTACGCAGTTGGCCATTGAGTCGGAAGGCAGGGAACCTTCGGCTGCTTCGATGAAGACGCTGGTAGACCGGGCGAGGGAAGCGCGGGTGCGGGTCGTGTTCGTGCAGCAGGAATTTGACCGTAAACATGCCGAACAGGTGGCAAAGGAAATCGGCGCCCGGACAGTGACGATCAATCCGCTGGACGTACACTGGCGCGAACAGATGCTTTTCATTGCGCGAAGCCTGCGCTGAATCCCGGAAGAAACAATGGAAAAGCGAATTGAAATGACGCATGTCACGGCCGGATACGGAGAAAAAACCGTTCTGCGCGACGTGTCGCTGACGGTCCGGGAGCGTGACTTCCTGGGGGTTGTCGGCCCGAACGGAGGCGGGAAGACCACGCTGCTCAAGGTGATGCTGGGACTGCTGAAGCCGTCTGAAGGGAGTGTCGTCTTTTACCGCGGCGGCCGGCCGGTCGCCGCACCCGGAATCGGCTATCTGCCGCAGGTCAACCGCGTGGACAGGCGTTTTCCCATTTCCGTGCGCGAAGTAATCGCATCGGGGCTGATGGCCGGGAAGCATCCGTTGCAGCGGTTTTCAGCCGGAGAAAAGCAGCAGATCGAAGAAATCATTGTGCAAATGGGGCTGGAAGGGCTGGCGAAACGGGCCGTTGGCGAGCTTTCCGGCGGCGAACTGCAGCGCGTGCTGCTGGGGCGTGCCATCGTGTCGCAGCCGGAAGTACTGGCGCTCGACGAGCCGGATACCTACATCGACAAACCGTTTGCACGGCGGCTCTACGCCCTGCTGGACAGCTTCGGACGGCGGGCGGCCGTAATCCTTGTCTCTCACGACTGGGCGGCCATGCAGCCGCAGGTAAAGCATGTCGCGCATGTGGACGGGACGCTGCGGTATTATCCGGCGGAAGAATACCCGTGGAAAGAAAACGAATGAACAGTAAACACCGGAAGCGATGGAACAATACGACGCGATCATCATCGGCAGCGGCCTGGGCGGCCTGGAATGCGGCTATATCCTGGCGCGGCATGGAATGAAAGTCTGCGTGCTGGAGCGCCACGCGCAGCCGGGAGGATGCCTGCAAACCTTTCAGCGCGGGAACGTCCGGTTCGACACCGGTTTCCACTACGTCGGCGGACTGGGGGAAGGCCAGCCGCTGCACCGGCTGTTCCGCTATTTCGGATTGCTGGACCTGCCCTGGTATCCGCTGGACGAAGCCGCCTTCGACGAAGTGGTATTCGATGGAAAAACCTATGCCTTTGCCAACGGTTACGAACGATTTGCCGACACGCTGGCGCGGCATTTTCCCGCCCGGCGTGGCGAACTGGCCGCTTATGCCGCTTTCCTGAAGCATGTCGGCGAACACCTGTTCGATGCGTTTACGCCCGGAAATGCCGACAGTCTGTATACCACCTCCCTGTTTGCGCAGTCGGCCTATGATTTTCTGAAGGAAACGACGGATGACCCCCTGCTTCGCAAAATCCTTTCGGGCACGTCGCTGAAGATGGAACTGTGTGCCGGTACGCTGCCGCTCTATGTGTTTGCACAGATCAACAGCGCTTTTATCCAGAGCGCATGGCGGCTGCGCGGCGGCGGATCGCAGATCGCCGAACGGCTCTCGCAGCAGCTTCGGGCAATGGGCGGCGAAGTACGGACGCGGGCGGAAGCGACGCGCCTGACAGAGGCGGGTGGAAGACTGGCGACGGTCGAGGTGAACGGCGAGGAACAGTTGTCGGCGCGCTGGGTGATCTCGGACGTGCATCCGGCCTGTACGCTGGCGCTGGCGGACGAAACGAAACTGCTGCGGAATATCTATCGGAAACGGATTGCCTCGCTGCCGAATACGTTCGGCATGTTTACGCTGCATCTCCGGCTGAAGCCGGGCCGCGTGCCCTACCGGAACCGGAACGTGTTTGTGCACGACCGCCTGTCGGACGGCTGGCACGACCGTCCGGAAGACGGCACAAGGAGCGTGATGATCAGTTATTATCCGCCGGAGGCAGGCTCTTCCTGTGCGCCGGCGCTGGACATTCTCTCCCCGATGTCCTGGAGCGAGGTGGCGCCCTGGAAAGACCTGCCGTCCGGCAGGAGGGGTGAATCGTACGAACAGTTGAAGGCCGACAGGGCGGAAGCCTGCATCCGGCTGGCCTCCGGACAGATCCCCGGACTGCGCGATGCGGTGGAAAAAATGTATACGAGTTCGCCGCTTTCCTACCGCTCCTACACAAATGCGGTCGAGGGTTCGGCCTACGGCATTCGCAAGGACTATACCCGGCCGATGTATACCCTGCTCACACCGCGAACGCCCATCCCCAACCTCCTGTTGACAGGGCAGAACCTGAACCTGCACGGCATACTGGGCGTTTCGGTGACCTCCTTCTTCACCTGCGCCGAAATACTTGGCCGGGAGGCGGCGACGGGCGGACTGGAATTAACCTGAACGCAAAGCAGATCCCCGCCTTTCCCGACGCAGATGGTTTTGTGCGTGGATATGACCCTTCCTCCGGAGAGTCCGTTTTCTCCTTATTTTTCGGAAATCTACCCTGCTTTTGTCTTTTTTCGGACAGTCCGATATCCCTGATACCCACCCTGTTTTTGAAAAAACGCAGAATCCTTTATTTTTTTCCAGTAAAAAATTTAGCAAATCAAAAAAAAAGTGTTTACTTTGCCCCTTCGTGAGGAAACAGTACCTCCAGTTAATGTGATTGATAGAAAGATGGACACGCAAGAAACAATGCTACGAGCGGATGAATCCGGTGAAACACCGGTCATGCTGCCGGAAGAGACTCAATCTTCGGAACAAATACGTCCGGATGAACAGGCAAATGAAGTGGTTGAAGAAACAGACATTCAACAAACAGTGATTGAACAGCCGGAAACTGCTCCGGAAG
>JAIRXI010000155.1 GCA_031268395.1 Tannerella sp.
TTCCCGCTTATTGTTAAATATAACATTTGCCAAAAATTACACGAATTTTACTTGTAAGGTACTAATCAAGATTGATATGCATACCAGCTTTTTATACCATGCCTTTGGCGTTCGGGAACAGGAATGTTCCTCAGTACGGTACGAAGACAACAGTATTGATTTCCGTAGGGGCGACCCTCGCGGTCGCCCTCAATGATACGGTCGTCCAAATCAATGCGGCCATCCCAAATACCCCACACAGGGCGACCGCGATAAACAGGGCGACCGCAAGGGTCGCCCCTACGGTCGGCAACATGATCGGCACATATAAATCATTGGTGACTTCAATTTTCAACGGTAGAAACCTTATCGACAATGGCCGCTACGGTGACGTCGCCGGTGACGTTAACCGACGTGCGCAACATGTCCAGCGGACGGTCAACGCCCAGGATCAGCGCCATGCCCTCGGCCGGGATACCGACGGCGGTCAGCACCATGGTCATCACCACATAACTGCCGCTCGGAATGCTTGGCGTGCCGATGGAAGAGATGACCGTCATCAGGACAATGATCAGCAGTTGTTCAATGCCCAGATTCAGCCCCAGTACCTGTGCGATGAAAACGACCGAGATCACCTGGAAACAGCTTGTCCCGTCCATATTGACGGTGGCTCCGACGGGCATTACGAACGACGTCACTTCCTCCGACACGCCCAGTCTGTGCTGGGCGGTGTCCATCGTGACGGGAAGGGTGGCCGCGCTGGAACTGGTGGTAAAAGCGACCAGCTGCACCGGATACATTTCTTTCAGAAATTTCTTCACCGGAAGGCGTGTAAACAGACGAATCAAGAGCGGATAGAATCCCAGTAAAAGCAGCAGCAAACCCACTACTACCGTTGCTGCGTAGGCGGCCAGCGCGCTGAAGATGCCGATGTCGCCGGACACGTCGACCACCAGCCCCGCCATCAGCGCCAGCACGCCGTATGGCGCCAGGTGGATGATGTATCCGATCATTTTCAGCACAATCCCGTCCAGGGAATGAAGCAGTTTCATGACCGGTTCCGCCTTTTCCCGGCCGACGCCCAGCATCGCCACGCCCAGCAGCAGGGCAAAGAAAATGATTTGCAGCATCCGGCGGTTGTCGCCCAGGGCGCTGAATATATTGTCGGGGATGATCTCGTCGAGAAACTGGAGCGGCCCGCCCTTTTCCTGCTGCAACTCTACCATTTCACCCACTGCCCGGCTGTAACTTTCTTCGAGCGCTGCCGTTTTCGCCGAATCGACAAAGCGGCCGGGTTTCACGATCGAAACCAGCGCCAGCCCCAGCAAAACGGCAAACACCGTTGTCGCCAGATATAAGACAACGGTCTTCAGTCCGATACGCGAAAAGCGGCTCAGATCCGACAGCCCGGCCACCCCCTTGACCAGCGAAATGAATACCAGCGGAATGGCCACCAGCTGGAGCAGCCTTATGAAGATGCGGCCCCACGGCTTGACCCAGTGGCTCACCAGTGATTCGCCACCCGTGTGCAGGGCAACGACTCCCGCGAGAATGCCCAGGGACATCCCAATGAAAATTTGCAGGTAGACCGGAATACGGATTTTTTTCATGTAATGCTTTTTATTCTTTGTAATACACTCGTTTGACGCGCGAAGAGATGGAGGTGAGTATTTCGTAGGGAATGGTGTCCAGCTTCCGGGCGATTTCACTGACGGACAATTCTTTTCCGAAAACAGTCACTTCGTCCCGTTCCTGTGCCTCCACATCGGTCACGTCAATCATGCTGATGTCCATGCAGAGGTTACCGATGAAGGGGCAGCGGCGGCCGCGGACGAGGACTTCGCCGACGCCGTTGCCCAGGCGGCGGTCCAGGCCGTCGGCATAGCCAATCGGCAGCACGGCGATCCGCGAGTTGCGGGTCACACAGTCCTTCCGTCCGTAGCCGACCGAACTGCCGGCCGGCGCCTCCTGTATTTGCAGGATGGCCGTTTTCAGCGTACAGACAGGCTGCAAGGCGCCCGAACCGGCCAGCGCGCTGATGCCGTACAGGCCGATGCCCAGCCGCACCATGTCGAACTGGTACTCCGTGAACCGCTCTGTCCCGGCCGAATTAAGGATGTGCCTGAGCACCGGATGGTCCAGTTCCCTTTCCAGCACATCGGCCGCTTTTATATAAGTTTGTATCTGCTGCTGCGTAAAGTCGTCGTGTTCGGACGAATCGCTTCCGGCCAAATGGGAAAACACCGACCGGGCATACAGTCCGGTCTGCTGTTTCAACCGCCGGCAGACCTCCGGCATGTCTTCCGGGTGGAAACCCAAACGGCACATGCCGGTGTCGATCTTTACATGGACGGGACAGGAGACGATGCCGCGCCGCCCGGCTTCCCGGCTCAGCGCGTTCAGCAGGCTGAAACTGTACACTTCCGGCTCCAGCCGGTATTCAAACAGCGTGTTGAAACTGCCAAATTCGGGATTCATCACAATTATGGGAACGGAAATTCCTTCCCTGCGGAGTTCCGCGCCCTCGTCTGCCACCGCCACCGCCAGATAATCGCAGCGATGTTCCTGCAAGGTCTTTGCCAGTTCATACGATCCGACACCGTAGCCGAAGGCTTTTACCATGCAGACAATCTTCGTCCCGGGCCGAAGCATCGACCGGAAATGGTTGTAATTGTGCACCACGGCGTCCAGATTCACCTCCAGGATCGTTTCATGCACTTTCTTTTCCAGCCGTTCCGTGATTTGCTCGAAGTGGGAGGCCCGCGAGCCTTTCAGCAAAATCAGCTCGTCCCTGAACTGCCTGAACGAGGGCGAATGGATAAATTCCTGCGTCGATCCGTAAAATTCGCTTTCCGCCGTCTTGAACGCCGCCGGGCCACAGGTTTTCAGGTCGCGCCCGATGCCGATGACGCGCTCCACCTTCTTTTGCCGGAACAGTTCCGCGACTTTCCGGTACAGCACTTTCGGCATCAGGCCCGACTGCAGAATGTCCGAAAGGATGACCGTCATTTTCAGGCTTTTGTTTCCCTTCCGGCTGAGCTGGAAATCCAGCGCGATGGCGAGCGAATGGAGGTCCGAGTTGCAGGTGTCGCCGATCAGGTGACAGTGATTGATTCCCTCCTTGACTTCCAGCCGCATGGCCACCGGCTCCAGTTCCCGGAACGCCTGCAGGTGGCCCAGCGCGGTCGGTTTGAGGTAGATCATCAGGGCGATGCAGTGAATCACATTTTCAATGGAGGCGGCGTCGGTAAAGGGGACTTCATACGTGAGGGTCATGCCGAACATCGTACAGCTGATTTCGGTCGCCGTTTCGCCGCAGCGGACGGATTCGATGAAAACCTGCGCCTCCGAATCGGTGCGGCTCCAGCCCAGCCCCTTGTGCAGCAGGCAGGCCACCTCCAGTCCGTGGACAATATGCGGGTCGTCGGCATTGTAGATAATCACGTCGCAGTCGTTGAAGAGGGACAGTTTTTCCAGGCATTTTTGCAGCGGGGAGGTGAAATTTTCCTGATGAGCTTCTCCGATATTGGTGAGGATGCCAATGGTCGGCGCGATGATTCGCCGCAGATGCGCCATCTCGTTCGGCTGCGAAATGCCGGCCTCAAAAAGGCCCAGCGTATGGCTTTCGTTCATCTGCCAGACAGACAGGGGCACGCCCAGCTGGGAATTGTAGCTGCGCGGCGAACGGACGATGTTGAACTCCGCCCGCAGCAACTGGTAGAGCAACTCTTTCACGATGGTCTTGCCGTTGCTGCCGGTGATGCCGACAACCGGGATGTTGAACTGTTTCCGGTGATGTATCGCCAGTTGCTGCAAGGCGGCAAGCACATTGCTGACCGTCAGGAAACTGGCATCCTTCATCTCCGCAAACTCCGGCTGGCAGCGGCTCACCACAAAATGGCGCACCCGCAGCCGGTACAGTTCGGCTATATACTTGCTGCCGTCGCCGGTTGGCGTCCGGAGGGCAAAAAAAAGTGTCGTTTCGGGAAAGGATAATGTCCGGCTGTCCGTCAGCAGACGGTCGATATACCCTTCTGCCAGTCTGTCATACTTCGCCCGGATGATCGCAGCTATTTCTCTGATATTGTATCTCATGCAATTGCTTTACCTCATTTTCCAAACAAAGGTATGGATTCTTTGCGCAAAGTCGCTCAATCCTTAACAAAGTTTGCGACAAAAACTGTTTATACGGTTCGCTTTGCGGATTCAGCGGCCTGTGATTTAACGCCTGCCGTATGCGGTCCACTTCGTCCAGCGTTTCCCGCGTCGCGGCATCCAGCCACGTTTCCGCAAAACGTTCCCAGATATACCGGATGGCCGTCGCTGACGGATGGAGCATGTCTTCTGCATAGAAGCGGTAATCACGCAGTTCGTCCATCATCAGTTCATAGGCCGGAAAATAGAATACCTGCCGGGGATGCCGCGCCTGCAACTGTTCGATGGCCAGCAGCAGCACGGCCTTGTTCAGCCGGTTTTCGTGCGCGCCGTCTTTCCGGTGGCGGACGGGGCTGACGGTGAACAGCGTTTTCATCGCCGGACGCACCTGCCACAGGCGCTCCAGCAGTTCGTCCCACATGTCCGCGATTTGCGCCACGGAAAGCCGCTCGCGGACGAAGAGCCTGTCCGGCAGCTTGTGGCAGTTGGCCACCACCTGTCCGGTTTCCCTCAGCCGCCAGACACAGGCCGTACCGAAAGTCACCAGCAGCCAGTCGGTTTGCTGCAAATGTTCGGCGGCCACATGCAGCCGCTCATTGATTTTACCCAGGCTTCCGGCGGAGGAAACGGCCGAGAATCGGCTGTGATGCATCCAGCTGTGGAACAGTCCTTCATGAAAAAACAGCTCCTTTTCGCTCCAGACTTCCGGCCGCAGCAGTCGCCCGACGGCTGCCGCCACGGAAGCCGGATTGTAAAGGATGCCGAACGGATTGAGTTCCACGCGGAACGCTCCGTCGGTCAGCCGTTTCCCGAGACTTTCCGCAAAACACGATCCCAGCAGCATCACCGCGTCCCGGAACGAAATACCTGCCTGGTCAGGCGGCCTCCGGATGGATACCGGCGTACGAAAATTCATTTATCACTCATTTATATGTTAGCCTCATTTGCCCGCAAAGATACAAAACAAATGGCAGGTCGCCTTTCGGAAAACGGCGCGGTGACGTTTTGTGCGGGTAATTTTAGCGTGCCGTTTTCTTTTTCCGCAAACAGATTGCCGCCTTTCCCGACGGCTGGCAGCGGATGAATATTTCGGGATATGTACTGTTTGCGGTATACCGCGCAAACTTTGTGGTATACCGCGCAAACTTTGTGGTATACCGCGCGAACTTTGCGGTATACCGCGCGAACTTTGCGGTATACCGCGCGAACTTTGCGGTATACCGCGCGAACTTTGCAGTATACCGCGCAAACCTTGCGGTATACCGCGCGAACTTTGCGGTATACCGCGCGAACTTTGCAGTATACTGCGCGAACTTTGCAGTATACTGCGCAAACCGTGCAGTATACTGCGCGAACTTTGCAGTATACTGCGCAAACCGTGCAGAGGTCGCAAGATACGGAAAATTATCTTCCGGACGGCAGAACGACGCCCGTTTTCTTTTCCGAAAACAAGTTTCACGTTTTGTCGAAATCCCTGTTGGATCAAAATTCAACCATTATCCCAATTCCTGCGAAGATAAACCCTTTCCGGTGCCAAAAAACCGCCGCATCTTTGCAAAGTTATTGTAACGATTTTACTGAATGAGAAAATATCTGATAATTATTGTTTTAGCAATCCCATGTGTCGTTTCGGCGCAAAAAACCTTCACCATCAGCGGCGTTGTCCACGACGCCGACAACGGTGAAGACCTTATCGGCGTTTCTATTGGCGTGGCAAACACCACGACCGGGACAACCACCAACAGTTACGGATTTTACTCCATCAGCCTGCCCGCAGGCGAACATACCTTGCGATTTTCGTA
>JAIRXI010000177.1 GCA_031268395.1 Tannerella sp.
CATGTTCGTCGCCAACCCCGCCTTCCGTTCCCTGGCCTTGCGCGAGCCACGTAAGTACCTGCCGCGTTTCTTTTACAAGGGTGCTTGGGAATTGGTCAAAGAACTGCGCCCCGGCGAGATACGCTCCTGCGACAAGGTCGGCATACGCAATCAGTTGACTGACCGCCGCAACCAGTCCCTGATCATGGATTTTTTGTCGACACGGGACGAACGCGGTTTCCATGTCCTGAACGCCGTATCCCCCGGATTCACCAGTTCCATGTCTCCGGCCCGCTTTCTGAGCAATGAATTTGCCGCAAACTTCAGCCTGCAACAGCCATAAGAACATGGGTTAAATTTTTCATACTTTTCTCGGCGTTATAGAGTGTCGCCACCGTTGCGGCATTTCGTTTGAAGCGTATGATATCTTCGTCTGTCAGCGCATTCAGCGCAGTCGCGAGGGACTGCGCACTGAAGTCTGCTGCAACTACCCCCAAGTCGTATTTTTTTATCAGGGAAGCCATTTCCGGTGAAGGCCCCACAGCAATACCGAGGCGGGCCTGAATAAATTCAAAAAATTTGTTGGGCAGGCAATGAAAAAGGTTAAATGTAGAAGGTGTAACAAGAAATAAACCAATATCATAGGTGTTGATGGTACGACAGATATCCGGCATGGCGACAGGCTCTCGCCAGCAAATGTTATGTATGCCGGCTGTACGGCATTTCAGTCTGTCGATATAGCGAGTATCGCCGACCAGCATCATATCCAGCCGGAATCGCGGATCCACATAGCGCATCATATCCAGCATGAGTTCAATATGTCTGTCACGGGAAGCTGTACCGTGATGAATCATTCGTATAATGCCCGGCTGTGTCTGATGAATCGACAGTTCCATGTATTCAGGAGCATTATAAACGACTTCCGGTTTACATCTGAACACGCGATAATACTCTTCGGCTATACCGGAGCAAACGGTAGTCATGCCTGCACAACGTGGGATATAATCGGCGCACAGGCGCGTCATATATCGCTGAAAAAACAGTTTCCAGCGTAAAGAATTTTCAAACTCTTTCGGATAATATTCATGCGCGTCGAAGATCACGGGTGCGCCTTTTGCCAGGGCAAAGCCTAAAGGAAGCGGTTCCGCATCATTGACCAGCACCAAGTCGAAGTTTCCGTCATGAGTTTTATAAGATCCAAATGATTCAAAGCGACAGAGAGCCGGGTTATAGTTGCCGAACAAGAGATTCAAAGCGATATACCCTTGGGAGAAGAAAGTTTTCGGTCGGCGACGAATAGGCAAAAAATTCACGCCGTCCAGTTTCGGATCATTCAATCCGGCCAACGTGACGGCAAAGTGAGAACGTAGATGGCCGGCTTGGCGGAAAACCCTGGGGTCACGCCGGGCGTCGGTAAAAGAAAGAATCAGCAGCCGGGGAAGTCTCATGCATATGCCTTGAAAAGTTGCACCCAGCGTACGTAATTCAACCAACGCCAAACGCGCCGATCAAAAGTTTTTTTTCCTGCCTTTATCGCCGACCATTCTTTTTTTGCTGCCTCAAAGCGCAGGTAGGGAATATCTCCTGCCGATTCCAGTGTTTTTTCCACCCACGTTGAAAGGGCGTTCAGCCAGTCCAGTTCCGGTGTGGCAAAGCCGATTTTGTCCCGCCTGTCCAGAATCGCATCCGGCACGATACCTCGCATAGCCTCGCGGAATACGCTCTTCGTCCGACCGTTCATGTCGATGAGGTAATCTTCAGGTAGAGAAAGGCAAAATTCGGCCATGTCCCGCGTCAAAAAAGGTACACGACTCTCAATCGAGAAAGCCATGCTGTTGCGGTCGCCGTGGCGCAGCAGCATCTGCAGCCCCTCCCAGGTCAACAGGTAGGCAAGCGTCTGCCGCACTCTGTCCTTGCAGCCGGGATACATACTGAATTTGTCGTCAAGCGTGGTGAATGACGTTCTCTCTATCTCGAAAGCCTGTATGTCCAGCCAATCGGGCATCGGGTCGCGGCCGGTCAGTCTGAGGCCGAACGGAATAAGCCGCGCCGGCGTGAATTCCCGGATTGCGCGGCGCACGGTTTCCCACATCGGCGATCCGGGCCAGGAAGACTTGGCACGAAGAAAACGCCACGCGCCTGTGATATCGCCGTGCAGGAGGAGAGACGCAACCCGTTGCCCAGGATAACCCCAATACCCGGCCAAGAGTTCGTCCGCACCCTGTCCGTCCAGTGTGACCTTGATGCCGCTTTCCCTTGCCAAGCGAAAAACGCGGTACTGCGCATAGATGGATGTGGAACCGAAAGGTTCGCCCTGACGCAGCAGCATGTCGTCCATATCCCGGACAAGTTCGTCCGGCTTCACCTCCACTGTGTGGCGAACGGCCCCGATGTGCCGAGCTGTGAGGCTTGCCCAGCGCTCTTCGGATACCGGAGAATCTTCGGCTGTAAAGCTGAAGGTATGAAGCGCGGCGTCCGGCCGCAGATGTCGCATCGCACAGGCCACGGAGGAAGAATCGATACCGCCGGAAAGAGCCACCCCCAATGGAACGTCTGAACGCAGATGCAGACGAACGGACTCCAGAAACAATTCCCGCATCCGCGCGGCAGCATCTGCAAAAGACAGGGGCGACGATAAGGAGAGGTCTGGTTTCCAGAAGGTTTCCTGCGCGGAGACGGATCCGGCGCGCGTATCCACCGTCATGCAACAGGCGGGAGGCAATTGAAAAATGTCCCGAAAAAAAGTGTCGCCGCCCTTGTCGTACCTGGTGAAGCATAAGTAGTTATAAACACTTTGCGCCGACAGTTTCCTGCTCACTCCCGCAAAACACAGAAGAGCCGGAAGTTCCGAAGCAAAGCTGAAGTTGCCTTGCCCCTTGCTCCAATACAGCGGCTTGATACCGAAATAATCTCGTGCCAGAAGAAGCTTCTGCTCACGCGCATCGTAAAAGGCGAACGCGAACATGCCTGTCAGGCGAGGCAGGCATGCTTTGCCCCGATGTATCAGGGCTTGAAGCAGCACCTCGGTGTCGCCGGAGCTCCTGAAACGGATTCCCTCCCTCTCCAGTTCGGTCCGCAGTTCAAGGTAGTTGTAAATTTCGCCGTTATAGACCAGAACGTAACGGCCGTCCTGTGAAAACAT
>JAIRXI010000200.1 GCA_031268395.1 Tannerella sp.
GATATAATTTCCCGTCAGATGATATATCGCCTGGCCAAAAGATATATCATCTGGCCAGAAGATATATCATCTGGCCAAAAGATATATCATCTGGCGGGAAAAATATATCGCCTGACGAAAAAAATACCATCTGGCGAAAAGACATATCATCTGGCCAGGCGATATATCATCTGACGGAAAGATATATCATCTGGCGGGAAGACATATCATCTGACAGTCCACCATCGCTTTTGCCGTATGCCGATAATGGTTCGGGAAAAGACATGCGAATCAGGAACAGATCATGTTTTCCGGCCGGCGGCCAGGTTTTTCGGCGTATGCCAAAGATTTTTTCCCGACGGACAGGGATGCGTACGGGCGTGCGTGGCCACGGGGGCGCGATCGGCGAAACGGGCTGTGGAAAACGGAGCCTGACCCGGATTTTGTTTTTATCCTTAATTATATGGTATCAAACGTGCGGCGGTTAGAAGAAATCGTTATATCTTTGAAATCGATTATATTTTAATACTTAATGATATGAGAAAGTTGATTCTGTTATGGATCCCGCTGTGCCTGTGGACGGCGTGCAGTCGGGAAAAGAGGTATGAAACCGTTTCCCGGACGGACGGAAATGGTTATGCCTATGAAGAAGTTACGAACGATCCGTTCAAGGCGCGTATCTATACGCTGGCGAACGGGCTGAAAGTGTATCTGTCGAAAAATGCGGATGAACCCCGTATTCAGACAATGATTGCCGTGAAGGTCGGTTCCGGAGACGACCCGCGCGACAATACGGGACTGGCGCATTATCTGGAACACATGATGTTTAAGGGTTCCAGTCATTTCGGCACGGCCGACTGGGCGAAGGAGAAACCGCTGCTCGACAGTATTGCCGCCCTGTTCGAGGAGCATAAGGCGACGCAGGATCCGGCGCGGAAGAAGGAAATTTACGGCCGGATCGACGCCGTTTCGCAGGAGGCCGCCAGGTATGCGATTTCGAACGAATACGACAAGATCATCGGCGCCGTGGGGGCGTCGGGGACGAATGCCTTTACCAGCTACGACATGACGGTCTACGTGAATGAAATTCCCGCCAACGAGATCGACCGCTTCCTCCGGCTCGAATACGACCGTTTCTCGAACCTCCAGCTGCGCCTTTTCCATACGGAACTGGAGACGGTGTACGAAGAGTTTAACATGTATCAGGACCGGGGGGATTCGCGGATATGGAACAAGCTTTTTGAAGGGCTGTTTGCCGAACATCCCTACCGGGTGGACGTGATCGGGCTGCCGGAGCATCTGAAGAATCCTTCGATGAACAGCGTCCTGGCGTTCCAGAAGTATTTCTATGTCCCCAACAACATGGCGGTGCTGATGTGTGGCGACCTGGATTTCGAGAATACCATCCAGCTGGTCGACAGGCATTTCGGCCAGATGGAGCCGAACAGGGAACTGCGACATGCCGACCCGGTGGTGGAGGCGCCGCTGACTGCGCCGAAGACGTTTGAGGTCTTCACGCCCGACCGGGAACAGGTGGTGGTTGGCTACCGCTACGGCGACGCCCGGTCGCGGGAAGCGCTGTATCTGAACCTGATCGCTTCGATTTTCTATAACGGAAAGGCGGGCCTGATCGATCTGGATTTGCTGCAGCAGCAGAAAGTGCTGCAAATGGCTGCCGGGGCGGAAGAGATGAAGGATTACGGGATATTTGCCTTCATGGGTACGCCGCGGGAAGGCCAGACGCTGGAGGAGGTGAGCGAACTGATTCAGGGCGAAATCCGGAAACTCAAGGCGGGCGATTTCGACGAAGGCCTGCTGGAGGCGACGGTCAACAACATGAAGCTGCAACTTGTGCAGACGACGGACGGACGCGACGGGGTATTTTCGTTTCTCGAATCGTTTATCAACGGAGTGGAATGGAAGGATGCGCTCGCCCGGATAGACGAAATGTCGCGCATTTCCAAGAAAGAACTGGTCGCGTTTGCCGGCGAGTTTTTTAAGGATAATTACGTAACTGTCTACAAGCGGACGGGCGAGAACAGGGAGAAAGTGCTGGTGGACAAGCCGCACATTACGGCGATTGCGATCAACCGCGATGAGGAGTCGGACTTCGCCCGCGAACTGCTGGCCATGAAGCCGGAACCGATCGAACCGGTGTTCCTCGACTACGGGACGCTTGTCAAAAAGCAGACGCTGAAGGAGGGTGTCGATTTCTATTATACGGAAAATGTTTCCAACAAGATTTACTCGCTGGACCGGTTTGTGGAGGTATCCGGCATTACCGACAAGAAACTGGCGCTGGCGTTCAGGTATCTGCCCTATCTGGGGACATCCAGGTACACGCCGGAAGCGTTGAAGATGGAAATGTACCGGCTGGCGATGGACTTTGGCGCGGTGGCCACTTCGAGCCGTTCGTACGTCAGCGTGTCCGGTCTGGACGAAACGCTCGAACGTTCGCTCGCGCTGATGGAGGAGATGATGACCGACGCCGCTGTCAACCGGGAGGCATACGACAGGCTGGTGGACGACATCCTCAAACAGCGGGCGAATGCCAGGCTGGACAAGTCGCAAATCTTGCGGAACGGACTGGTGAGCTACCTCAAGTATGGCCCGAAATCGGCCTTTACGGACTTGCTGAGCGAAGCGGAACTGAAAGCGATCGACCCGCAGGAACTGATCGACATCATCAGGCGCTTTGCTTCGTACCGGCACGGCTATTTCTATTACGGGCCGGATTCGGAAAAGCGGATCGCCGGGATGCTGAAAAAACTTGACACGCCCGAAGCCCTGAACGACGTGCCTCCGCGTGTGGAATATCCCGAACTGCCGATGGACAGCCCCGTCGTTTATTTCGCCGACTACGACATGGTGCAGACCGAAGTCATGCTGCTGGCCAAAGACGTGACGTTCAGCCCCGCACTGATGCCCTACGAATCCATGTTCAACTCGTACTACGGCGCCGGGATGAATTCTATTGTGTTCCAGGAGATCCGCGAAGCCCGCGGCCTGGCCTACTCGGCGTATGCCTACGTGTCCGGGCCGCCGCGTGCCGGCCGGTCCAATTATGTCCAGGCGTATGTGGGCACACAGTCCGACAAGATGGCAACGGCGATCGACGCTTTCCGCGAAATGCTGACCTCCATGTCCCGGTCGGAAAAGGCTTTTGATGTCAGCAGAGAATATGTGCTGAACAACATGCGTTCGGAGCGGATTACCAAGTCGGATATTTTCTGGAATTACATGTCCCTGAAAGACCGCGGCATCGACTACGACATCCGCAAGCCTGTTTTTGAAACGATTCAGCGCATGAAACTGGACGACGTGCAGCAGTATTTCGACGAACACATCCGTCCGGCCCGCTATTCGGTGCTGCTGATCGGGAAAAGGGACCGGATTGATTTCGACTACCTGAAAAAGATCGCCGAAGTGCGGGAAGTGTCTTTGGAAGAGCTGTTCGGATACTGACGTCCGGCCTGTGACAAGTGACGGATAACAGCCCGGGTGCAGGGATTTGGAGGCGGGAGAAGGCATGTTCCTTCTCCCGCCTTGTTGCTCGTCATTGCGAGGCACGAAGCAATCCCTGCGTGTATCGGCGATAGCTTCGTGCCTCGCAATGACGGTGCACGGCGTGTCACATGGGGAGGTTTGCGGCCACGCTGATTTTCGTGCGTCTGTCCTGAAAAAAAACCGTCATTTTAGCGGGATTCGCAAAAAAGCATTATATTTGCCGCCGTATTTAAACAAAAGGAAGAAAACAATGCGACTGTTCTTTTTTACATACTTCTATTTTTACTTTTACTTTTACTTTAGCAGGGTAAGGGCAGGAGTTTGTATGTAAAAATTGACCCGACAAGGTCGAACAGTCAATCAAAGAAACAGAAAATCCTGCCGAAATCGACGGCGGGATTTTTTTTTGAACAGGAATAAACGAAATAAAAACAGGAACGGAATGAAGAAAAAAGTAGCGATTCAGGGGATAGCCGGTTCGTATCACGACATGGCCGCCCGCCGGTATTACGAAGGGGAAGAGATAGAGACAGTCCCCTGCAACACGTTTCGGGACGTTGTGCGGAGCATACGCAACGACGCCTCCGTCATCGGGATCATGGCCATCGAAAACACGATCGCGGGCAGCCTGCTGCAAAATCACGAGCTGATACGTGAAAGCGGGTGCGTCATTGTGGGAGAATACAAGCTGCGTATCTCGCATACGCTTTCCGCGCTGCCGGGCACGACGCTGCGGGAGGTCGAGGAGATAGATTCGCACCCGATCGCCCTGATGCAGTGTGGAAACTTTCTGGACACGCTGCCGCACGTGCGGCTGGTGGAAATGGAGGATACGGCCGTGAGCGCCCGCCGGATCGCCGAAAAACGGATGAAAGG
>JAIRXI010000236.1 GCA_031268395.1 Tannerella sp.
GTCGAAACACCCGCTCCTCCAGTCACCCCTTCGGTCGATTTCGGTCGCCCCCCGTCGACTTCGGTCGAAGCGCCCCCGACCGCAACAGCGCCCGCCGTTCTCGAATCGTCGCCGTCAATCCGAAGCCACTGCTCCGAATCCCGTTGCGTAATAGTCCCGATTATATCCTCCGGGTTATTGTAAACTCCATTCATACCTTCCCATCATAATAAATACCATAGCTACCGTCATACCGCCGCTTCGACCCAGTCGTCTCTGAAGTCCCAGTCGTCTCTGAAGTCGCCCCGACCCCCGCGCCTCCCGCTCTTCCCGCGGCCACGCCAAGCCCCTGTTGCGTGAGATTATCAAAACTCCGCGCTTCCTGCTGCGTAATCCCAACCCTCATTCTGTCGAGTTCGGACTGCTGCCTGTTTATCCCATCCTCGCGGGCGAAGAACTGCGCCTCGTTGCGAGCTTTCTTCTGGTCGCCCATAGCCGCGAGGTTACTCAGCGTCGTCGCCATCGAGCGGGTAGAAGCCGCCTTCGACGCGGCGACGGCCCCCGGAGTAGCCCCCGTCACCGCCGCGCTGTTCGTCGTTATCCTGCGTTCGCGGTCAAGCGCGTCGCGCTGCTGCTTCAACACGCGCTGAGCCTCCGACGTCTGAAGATAATCCTCCGCCTGCGACGACCGGTACCACGCCCTGTTCTCCGCCGCGCGCGCATCCTGTTTCGACTGCATATCCCCAATCCGGCCCTTCGCCTCGTTATTCTTAATTGCGGAACCCGCCATTCCGGCCGCCGCCACTCCCAGGCCAACCAGCAGCAACGGCAATATCGCCATCTGCACGCCCTCCACTCCAAATATCATTTCGTACCACATACCATTTTATTTTAATTGAGAATTGAGAATTGACAATTGAGAATTTTTAATTGTCAATTATCAATTATCAATTCTCAATTGATTAAAAAAAGCCGCCGCAGTACTTATCCCTACGGCGGCCCCACCCTCATAAACAATCTTTAAACACAACTCACAGATAAAACCTATGGCTTATTTCCGGAGGACTCAAGCATCCTCTCCAGTTCGGGAAACAAAAGATTCAATTCTTTAGCCGCCTTAATGATCGACCTGGGATTAATCATCCTCTTTACCGGTACCCCATAGTCCTTTGCAAGAATTTCTTTCGCCTCCTGAAAGGAGCTTATCGCCGCATATACGGCGGCATCCTTCGGCGGAACATCTTCCGGTAAGGGTTCGCTATCGTCAAACTCTTCCGACAGATATATCGTACCGTCCTTAAACAGTGCGGTATCTTCGATCTGCCCCTGCAGCTTCGCGTCATCCGTCACGTACGTCTTGTGCGTCCCCTTAAACTCTACCGAAACCTCCCGTCCGTTACCCACCTGTATAGGCATACACAGATGCGTATAAGCGTCGCTCACCTTATATATTTTCAGTATCTTTCCCATACGCTACACGATTCCCAGTATTGAAGGCGCAACCAGGTCCACAATGCAATGCGCCTCGTCATTCAGCGAGCTTACCGCAAGGCGCTGGATAAATACGCGAAGCATACTGTCGCTCTCAAGGTCGGCCAGCGCATCTTTCGTCCGCACGCGGCGGCCGCTGTCATAAACCTGCAAATAGTCAGGGTCTATGATTAACGCGCGGTAATCCCATCCCAGATCCTCAAACGAAGGCTCCTGAATCACATACAGCGTGCCGAACGAACTGTCAATGCCGTCGAACGTCATGTCAAACAGCTCCTTTTTGCCCGGAAGACGGCGCAGGTGAGTCACATTCATCGCGTCGAACATCTCAAGCAGATTGCGCCCGCAAAGCATCAGTTTGCGCTTGTTCGTAGCCGTTCCGCCAAAGGAAAAATTCATCATCGTCGCCACGCGCGACTCCGACAGTGTCGCCGCGCCGATTGATGCCGCCGCAGGGTCTATAACAAAACGCTTCGGTACCTGATAAGCCAGACCCTCCGTAAAATACACATTCTCCTGCTGATCAATATGCTTGTTTCTTGTACGGAGAACCGTAGCCGCTCCGTTACCCAGCAAACTGATATTCTGCTCGCGCTTATGCTGGAATACGCCAAGCTCCTGAATATCCTCCATCGTCCATTCATAAC
Organism: Tannerella sp.; assembly: GCA_031268395.1. Classification (GTDB taxonomy): domain Bacteria; phylum Bacteroidota; class Bacteroidia; order Bacteroidales; family Tannerellaceae; genus Tannerella. The sequence goes on from JAIRXI010000236.1 coordinate 2,118, forward strand.
GCTTGTTCGCGTTCTTGAACAGGTTCGACATCTGAATCTGCAGGATAAATTTCTGCATGAACTGCGTTTTCAGTTCGGGAAACGCCGAGAAATTCGCCGTCCGAACCTGCGTCTCCGAGCAGGCCACGCCCGATCGCGTCAACTTCGTATTCACCGCTATCGCCGGAATCATCCGAGGCGACGTTGCGCTCGCCTGACTCCCGTTCACCGCCTTCACGATAGGCTTGTTACTGTTCGAGATGTCCACAACATACAACTGCAGCTGACTGCGGGGATCAACCGTCGCCGTACCCGGATAATATCCGTTAATACCGCGTACGAGAATTGTACTCTCCGGCTGGAACAGCGCATTATCATTCGTGTCAAGTTCCGTCATCTCATTCCCGGCGGCGATAGCCGTTTTCAGCGTCGTCGTCATCCCCGGAAGACTGGCCATGGCGTTATCCACGCCCGGACCCGCCTTTATCTTGCGTTTAATAGCCGGTACTTTCCTGCCGCTTGCATCCGTCACTTCCGCATTCAGTATCGACACGAAGGGATTCGTAAACGGAAAAAGCTTCATCACCTCATTAACCTCATTAAGAATAAGGTCAATCTGTTCCTCCTCCGCCGTAGTAACCGACGCCCCCCTGTTAGAGCCTTTTGTATACGAATTAGCGTCATACAGCGCATTCCCGTTAGCGTCGACCGAGGCCGGGATATTAGCTTCGCCATGCATCACCACGCCCTCGGCATGTCCGTCGTTCGTCGCGCCCGACGGCAAAGTCTGACCGGACGCAGGCTCCGTAATCACTGCGCCCCCCATTGCGCCCCCCGCCGGAGCAGCCGCAGCAAGCAACATCCCGCCTGCCATTGGCAGAACAAGCATAACCGCCACACACAGCCCCGCCAACAAAATCTGAATAAATAAATCTCTCTTTCTCATAAGCCCAAAATGTCCATTAGAACATAATAATCTGATAATACGTATTATAATGTTTTTACTTTCTAATGGACACCATTAGAAAATGTAAGATGTAACAAGCATATAATAAGAAATATACAGTGCATTAATTCATGAAAAACAGATACCTTTTTGAGGAATTAATGCGCTAATGGACATTTTGGGTTTATTTCGCACCCTTTCAAGGAGGGATGTGTTTGGATTCCGTATCCCGGTGCGAGTCCGGCTGGCCGTACCGTTCGCCCCAGAGCTGTTGCATCCGTTCGATCAGTTTGCTTTCGGCCGGATTGGACTGACCTTTCCACAGGCGACGGCGCTGCACTTCGTCCGGCAGGAAATCCTGGCGGACGAAGTGCCCTTCGTAATCGTGCGCATACTTGTAGTTTTTGCCGTAATTCAAGTCCTTCATCAGCGCGGTGGGCGCATTGCGCAGGTGGAGCGGCACCGGCAGGTCGCCCGTTTCGCCGACAAGCGCCATCGCTTCGTCGATGGCCAGGTATGCCGAATTGCTTTTCGGGCAGCAGGCCAGGTATACGGTTGTTTCTGCAAGGATGATGCGCCCTTCGGGCCAGCCGATCTTTTTGAGCGCGTCGAAGCAGGCGTTGGCCAGCAGCAGCGCATTGGGATTGGCCAGGCCGATGTCTTCGGCGGCCAGGATCAGCAGCCGGCGGGCAATAAATTCAGGGTCTTCGCCGCCGGCCACCATCCGCGCCAGCCAGTATACGGCCGCGTCCGGATCGCTGCCCCGGACAGACTTGATGAAGGCCGAGATGATGTCATAGTGCATCTCGCCGCCCTTGTCGTATGCCGCCGGGTTTTCCTGCAGTCGCTCGACTACCTTTTCATCCGTGATTTCGATCAGCCGGCCGTCTTCTTCCGCGCCGGCAACCAGTTCCAGGATGTTCAGCAGTTTGCGGGCGTCGCCGCCGGCATAGCGGAGCAGGGCGGCCGTTTCCTTCACCCGGATGTCTTTCCGTTTCAGTACCACGTCTTCCGAAATGGCTTTCCGCAGCAGGGCGAGCAGGTCGTCTCCGTCCAGCGGTTTGAGGGTGTATACCTGGCAGCGCGACAGGAGGGGGCGGATGATCTCGAACGACGGGTTTTCCGTGGTGGCTCCGATCAGCGTTACAATGCCCGTTTCCACGGCATGGAGCAGCGAGTCCTGCTGCGACTTGCTGAAGCGGTGGATTTCGTCGATAAAGAGGATGGGCGAGCGGGTTGCCTGGAAGAGGGGATTGCTTTTGGCCCGGTCAATGACTTCGCGCACGTCTTTTACGCCCGCGCTGATGGCGCTCAGTGTGTGGAAGGGGCATTCCAGCCGGTGGGCGATGATTTGCGCCAGCGTCGTTTTGCCGACGCCCGGCGGCCCCCACATGATGAACGACGGCACGCGGCCGGCGTCGATCATCCGGCGCAATGCCGCCTGTGTACCCGTCAGGTGCTTCTGGCCGATGTAGTCGTCCAGTTTTCGGGGTCTCATTCTTTCTGCTAACGGTTGGCTCATTCTTTCGGGTTAGGGATGCAAATGTAGCGAATATTTGAATGGCCGGTTTCTTCAGAAGGAAAATTCTATTTTCATCCGCAAGCCACGGCCGGGCGTATGCGGGTGGTTGCGGTACGAAAGACGCCATACATAGTCCAGGCGCAGGACTTTGAAGATGTTGTCGACGCCGATGCCGGCTTCCATGTAGGGGCCTTCCGTCATCAGGTAGCTGTTTGCCGGAAAGCGGTAAAGTCCCGCGCCGTTTTCGGCCGGGCTGTTCCTGTCACTCAGGCTGCCATACCAGCCCCGGAAGGAGAAGACCTCGCGCAGTTTCAGGTATTTGACGAGCGGGAGACGGTTGAGCAGCGAACCGTTTGCGAACCAGGAAAGTTCCCACGATACATGCCGGTCGTTGATAAATTCCATGGGATCCATCAGCGTATACGATTCCGGCTCGATGCTGTAGGAAAGGTTGGCATTCGGAATGATCAGCAGCGGCCAGGGCGCCCTGTCCCACACCGCGCCGGCCTGACCGTACAGGTCCACGTATCCGAAGGGCGACATCCAGAAGCGTTTCCGGATGCCGAGGTCGGTACGGTTGTAACGGTATTCGGAGCCGAGCAGTCCTTTGGGCGAATAGATATGGCTCAGGGTAAATATGGGCGCATCCAGCGTAATGGGGTAGCGGTAATTGCGCGACTGGTAAAACTTTTCGTCCGGCGCCCAGCGCACTTTTCCTTCAATCTGGGCGGAGTGATAGCCGCCGGCCGGGACGGTGGCGCCGTCGGGCAGGATCTTTTCAAAGGGGATGTCCGGCGTGGCCCATTCCGTCACGTGACGCGCCGAAAGGCCATATCCCCAGCCGTTGTAGCGCTCGTGCCAGTAGCTCAGTTCGGCGGTCCGCATATACGTAATCAGGTTGTTGCGTCGCCGTTTCAGCATCATGAAAAGATTGTCGGGATTGGTATAGAGGTAGTGCTGCCCGACCTGGTTGATGTCGTGCTTGAATTCGGCCCGCAGGTAGTGGAAAGGATACTCCTTGCGGAAAGACTTCTTGTCGTTGAAGGAATACTCCAGGATAAGATCACCCTTGAGTTTCCGGTCTCCGGCGCCCCAGGCCAGGTAGCCGTCCGCGAAGAGGCGGCGGCTGAGGTTGACCGTTGTCGTTCCGCCGATGCGGAAGCGGGCGCCTTCCAGCGAATTGCCGCTGATGAACGTGTTCACCGGCCCGAACTCGAACTTGCTGTCTGTTTCGGACGTCTGGACATATCCGTTGATCAGCGTACCGGCGACTTTTTCCGTCCAGAAGTAGGCCGGTATGGCCCGCAGGCGTTCCATCATCCTGTCTACGGACGTCTCCTGTATCTCCTTTTCCCTGACCCGGCGGGCACGCCAGAAAGCGTCCGGCTGCCTGCGGGCCTCGTCCGACTCCACGACCGGCGCCCCCTCTCCGAAGACGGCCAACTCTCCGGGCGGTGCAAAGGAATGGTTATGGTAGAGGCATATCCGGCGGGCGTAGAATCCTTTGGACTTTTCGGTGATCCGGAACTCCACGACGATGTCGTTTTTGGTCATCAGCCGGGTCCGGCGGTCTCCGGTACGGTCGAAGCGCTGTTCGATCGTCATGTGGCCCACGTAGTTCAGGTTGATAGCCTTCGGCACGTTCAGGACAGCCCGCTTCACGAAACAGGTCGAGTCGAGCGTGATATAAAGATGCCCGGTGAACCCGAACGATTCCGAATGGTAGGGCACGAAGGCCAGCTCTGCACACGGTTCGCTGTCGATGTCCAGGGTGTCGAGCAGGTAATATTTGTAGAAATAGGGCGCAAACGAAGCCAGCGGACTGACAAATCGGTTCAGGAACAGCGGGACGTTGTCCTGGAAAATGTCGACTTCCCGGAATACCTCCTCAATAAACTGCCGGGTACCGTCTTCGGGGAGGATGTCGATCAGGCCGTTGCGCCGGTGTCCCTGGACGACCTGCTTTTCCGAGCGCGGCGACTTCCGGAAGTATGTTGTCCCGACGATCTCCTCGTCGAAGACGGGCAGTATTGTTTTGCCGGTGACGGCCGACGTGTCCACATAGTCGAAAATAAAATCAATTCGCTTGTATATCCAGTTGTTTCGGGCCTTTGCCTCGTCGAAATCGTTCCGGGCCAGGATTTTCTGTTCATAAGTATCGTAGCTGAAATAGTCCCGGCTGCGCGGGTCGTTCAGGTTGCGCCGGTTGATGGCCTGTTCGATCAGTTCCACCGCCGGGTTGTTTTTCCGGGAATAGCGTTCTTTACCGGGATTCACCACCACATCGGCCAACTGGTAGATGACGGGCTGCAGGCGTATCGCCAGCCGGCTGGCGCCGGCCGGCACGGGTTGCCGGTATTCCGCGTAGCCTACGGCCGAAGCAACCAGCAGGGCGCTGTCTGACTGTGCCCGGAAGGAAAAATATCCGTCGCCGTCGGTTGCCGTCCCGAAGGTTGTACCTTTCAGGTAGACCGACACGCCGGGCAGGGCTTCGTCCGTCAGCGAATCCGTGACATGCCCTTCCACCTGAACCGTGCGCTGTGCATAGCCGTCTGTACCACAGACGGCTAAACAGATGAGCAGTAAAAATAACGCAGTCGCCGGATGATTCCCTGTTTTCATTTCCCGTACTTAATACCCCTGTGATTAATGCGTTGCAAAAGTCGGATTTATTTTCCGGATGGCAATGGTTCTTATCATGGTTAAATTAGTCGGAATATAGCTTTTTAACAGGGTTTGAAAGGGAGAAATTGGACGTTTTCCTGTCGTGTGCGGAAGACGGAGATTCAAACACGGAGGACACAGCGAGGACGGATTTTCTTTGTGTCCTCCGTGTTCCCATGTTGAAAATAAACGGGAAAGGACACAGAGACGCATCCTGCAAATGCGAGGCAACACTTCTTATGTTATTTATCCCAAAATGTCCATTAGACGCTTCAGCCGTTGAAAGTTGAAAGTAGAAAATTAAATACACAATGCCCCCGTTCATCGTTCATCGTTACTGGAAGACGCCCTGCCGGGACGGGTTGACGGGCGGATATTCCGTTTGTGGCCGGCAGGCAGTCTTCTCTTCCGGACATAGTTGGAATAACAGAGACACAGAGACGCAGCGCGCTGCGTCTCTACTCTTCCGGACACGACACGAGAAGCGTCTAATCAGGTCCGCATACAGCCGGAAAATCCCCGATTTTCCCCCGAAAAAGGCCAAATTTCCCTATGGAAATTCCCATTTCCCTATGGGGAATTACCGATTTCCATAGGGGAATTTGCCCCGTAAAATCTGTTTTTATCCTTAAAATGAGCGTTTTAAAAAAAATAGATGCTTCTCCTGTCATGTCCGGAAGAAAAGACTGCCTGCCGGCCGCAAACGGAATATCTGCCCGTCAACCCGTCCCGGCCGTCCCGGGCCATCGTGCGTTGCGGGCCGTTTTTTCCCGGCAGGATCTCCCGGACACGACGGAGGAAGTGTCTAATGGACATGTTGGGTTTATTTCGCAGCGATAGAATCCGCGTTTTGGAGAAAGGCGAAACGGGAAAGAAGCGGTCTCTGGCAGAAAAAACACCCGAAAAGTTTTATAATTCAAAGAAAAGTCATACCTTTGCAGGCCGATTATTATCAGTAAGTTTTAAATAATTAGTTTTTAGCCCGTTGTTCTGCTCCTGTGTCCGGGTATAATGAGGGCAAAACGTTTTTAGTATGAATAAAAAAAATAGTTTTTAGCAGTGGATACTTTAAGTTATAAGACCATTTCTGCAAACAAGGCAACTGTAACCAAAGAGTGGGTGGTTGTAGATGCGACCGACCAGGTGTTGGGGCGTATCTGTTCGAAAGTAGCCAAACTTTTGCGCGGCAAATATAAACCCAATTTCACTCCGCATGTTGATTGTGGTGATAATGTAATTATTATCAATGCAGATAAAGCCGTTCTGACAGGGAACAAGTGGAACGGCCGTATTTATTTGAGATACACCGGTTATCCCGGCGGGCAGCGTGAATACACCCCGGCCATGTTGAAGGAAAAGGGAGAAGATCGCCTGTTCAGGAAAGTAGTCAAGGGCATGTTGCCTAAAAATCGTCTGGGAGACAAGCTGCTCGGCAATTTATATGTATATGCGGGCAGCGAGCACAGGCACGAGGCACAAACCCCCAAACAGGTAGATATCAACCTACTTAAATAATTATATGGAAATAATAAATGCAATAGGACGGCGCAAGGCGGCTGTAGCCCGCGTCTACGTCAGTGAAGGAAACGGCAGGATAATGATCAACCGGCGCGATCTGTCGGACTACTTTCCCTCTCCAATCCTGCAGTTCGTTGTGAAACAGCCTCTGTCAACATTGAATGTGGCTGAACAGTACGACGTCAAGGTAAACCTTTTTGGCGGCGGGTTTAAGGGACAGTCGGAAGCAGCCCGGCTGGCGATTACGCGCGCGCTGGTCAAAATCAATCCGGAATCGAAACCCGTTTTGAAAGCGGAAGGATTCGTCACGCGCGACCCGCGTGCCGTGGAACGTAAAAAACCGGGAAGACCCAAGGCACGCAAGAGATTCCAGTTCAGCAAACGTTAATGTTATCTGCGAGTTTCTTGCAAGTCGGAGGCGTTTAGTATCTAAATTGTCCGGATTTTTCCATCAGGCTATATACATCAGATTGTATATGCAGGAAAACTACCGGACGGTTGATTGTAAAACAGAATGTAAACGATAAAAAAACAGAAAAATGTCAAGAGTTAGTTTTGAACAATTATTGGAAGCAGGCGTTCATTTCGGACACTTAAAAAGGAAATGGAACCCTGCCATGGCTCCCTACATCTTTATGGAGCGCAATGGCATACATGTCATTGATTTACATAAAACAGTGGCTAAAATAGACGACGCGGCGGAAGCCCTGAAAAACCTGGCCAGGACAGGAAGGAAAGTCCTTTTCGTCGCAACAAAAAAACAGGCAAAGCAAATCGTAGCTGACAGGGCGACCGCCATTGGCATGCCCTACGTGATTGAACGCTGGCCGGGCGGCATGTTGACGAATTTCCCGACCATCCGCAAGGCTGTGAAGAAAATGTCCACCATCGACAAGATGAGTAAGGACGGGACCTTTAACAACCTTTCCAAAAGGGAAAAACTCCAGATTACGCGCCAGCGTGCCAAACTGGAAAAGACGCTAGGTTCGATTGCCGACATGAACCGTCTGCCGGCCGCGCTGTTCGTAATCGACGTGATGAAGGAACATATCGCCGTGCGTGAAGCCAGACGGCTGGGTATCCCCGTGTTCGCCATGGTGGATACCAATTCCGATCCGACGAATATTGACTTCGTGATTCCGGCCAACGATGATGCCACCAAATCGGTCGAACTGATTATGACCGTCCTCAGCGAAGCCATGGACGAAGGCCTTCAGGAAGGCAAGGCGCTTGCTAAGGAAAGCGAAGCGGAAGTAGAAAGCGAAGCACCCAAAAGAGAGCGCCGCGCAAAATCTTCCGCCAGGAAGGAACGTATCCATAAAAACGACGACGAAGCCATTAACGCAGCCGTGATTTCACGCGTGGCAAAGGATTTGGATGAAGAATAAGCATTAAACAAAATAAAGAAAAAGATATGGCAGTTACAATGGCTGATATAGCTCATTTGCGCAAAATGAGTGGAGCGGGAATGATGGATTGCAAGAAAGCGTTGGAAGAAGCAGAAAACGATTTCGAGAAGGCAATGGAAATCATTCGTAAAAAAGGTCAGGCTGTGGCCGCAAAGCGTTCGGACCGCGAAGCGTCCGAAGGTTGCGTACTGGCCGCACACGACGGAACATTTGCGGCAGTAGTCGCCTTAAAGTGTGAAACCGATTTCGTGGCAAAGAATGCAGACTTTATTGCATTGACGAAAACCGTCCTGGACACCGCCATGGAGCGGAAGCCGGCTTCACTGGCCGACCTGCTGGCCGCGCCGCTGGGCGACGGGCGTCCGGTCGAAAATCATATAGTCGACCGGATCGGTATCACGGGCGAAAAGATGGAACTGGGTTTCTTCGAGTACGTGACAGGTGCATCTACTATTTCCTACATCCATCCGGGAAATAAACTGGCGACGGTCGTTGCCTTCAACCGGGAACTTGAATATCAGGTGGCACGCGACGTGGCCATGCAGGTGGCCGCCATGAATCCGGTGGCCGTGACGCCGGCCGAAGTTTCGCAAAAGGTGATTGACACCGAACTGGAGATTGCGCGTGACAAGGCGCGTCAGAGCGGTAAGCCGGAAAACCTGATCGAACGTATCGCCGAAGGTGCACTGCAAAAATTCTACAAGGAGAGCACCTTGTTGCAGCAGGACTTTGTGAGGGATTCGAAACTTACGATCGAACAATACTTGCAACAACAGGACAAAACGCTTACGGCAACCGCGTTTAAGCGCGTGACGCTGAATCCGGAATAAACAAGTCGAGTTCATATTTACACTGTGTTTTGAAAAAGCCCGCCTGAACAGTTTGTTTTCGGCGGATTTTTTTGAAGGCAATACAGAAAAGAATCGGAATAGACGTAAAAGAGGGCTATAGCTGCCGTCACACACAGAAACCCTGTAACGGGTTTCACTGTTATTTTAAGGTTAGTCGAAAAAACCAGGATGCATCCCGAAGTCTCTGTAACATGTTACAGTTTTTTCCATAACATGTTCCGAAGGTTCCGGGAAATCAATCAAACATGGCGGTAAAAGTGACTGTCACTTTTGAAATAAAAAAACATTTCAAAGAAAGTATTAGCCCCAAAAACGGGTTACCCATAAAACCTTGTGTGCTGAAAAAGCCGTCACACGTTCAGCGTATGGCATGGCTTGTTCCTCTGGCGTATGCGGCGGGATTTCACCAGTACATCCTAATCTTCGGGCAAAAAAATCTTATTTCCACCTCATTTTAGACTTCATACGGGATATTTTCGTGCATTGTGTTTCCCCCTCACCAGCGAACGCAGTGAAGCGTAAGCATCGTAAACAACCAAAGGAGGCATAGCGGGTATCATTCTTTCGCACAAGCAAGACGCGGTGGATTTGGGATGCTTACCTTGCAATGACGACATATAAGCGACAGATTCTGGCATAATCATAAATACGGTTTGCCTGTCCAAAGCCCGGGCGATTAAATGCCGGCTTTTTTGCAAGACGATTTTGTGCCTGATCCAAACCGGTATTTGAGTGGTCAACGGAAAAATTTACGGGCGAAAAGTGAGCGCAGGAGGGTTTTTGTTTCCTCGAAATCGAGCGGTTCGCCCACTTCCCTGTCCAGTGAAGTGACACCCTTGCCAACAAGTCCGCAGGGATGAATCAAGGCATAGGCCGACAAATCCGTCCGGATGTTCAGCGCAAAGCCGTGCATCGTCACGTACCGGCTGCTTTTCACGCCGACGGCGCAGATTTTCCGCGCTCCGGGCGTATGGGCATCCAGCCAGACACCGGCGGCGCCGGCCAGACGCTCGCCTTTCAAACCGTATACCGAAAGGAAAGCGATCACAATTTCTTCCAGGATTTCAATATACTGACGCAACCCCAAACGGAACATTTCCAGGTCGAACACCGGATAACCGGTGATCTGCCCCGGCCCGTGATACGTGATGTCTCCTCCCCGACTGGCAGAATGGAAGGAAAACCCGTTTTCCTCCAGTTGCGCTTCCGGAATCAGCAGATTCGACTTCCGGCCGTTTTTCCCCAGCGTGAAAACAGGTTCATGTTCACAGAAAAACAGTTTGTTTTCGCCCGGAAGGTCCTGTGCCTTGGCCTGCAGAAGCGCTTCAAAGGCCGAAGTCTGGACGGCCAGCGCATCCGGATATGCGATCCGTCCCAAATCCTGAAATTCGTATGCTTCCTTCATCCCGGGCGGTCAGTTGGAGGTTCCCGGATAGCGGTATCCCATGTCGACGGGCGCAATCTTTTTCATCAACGAAAGAATATGGTGTTGCCTGCCCCGCATATAGGCCGATGCCCGCTTCGGATTCATTTTCCGGGGCGCGGGGAGGATCACTGCCAGCAGGGCGCTTTCTTCCGGTACAAGTTCGCAGGCCCGTTTTCCAAAATAGGCCTCGGAAGCGGCTTCCACACCATAAATGCCTGTCCCCGCCTCGACGGAATTGAGATATACTTCCATGATGCGCTCTTTGCCCCAGATCCATTCGATCAGCAGGGTGAAATAGGCTTCCAGTCCCTTCCGGAAATAACTTCTTGCCGGCCACAGGAATACATTTTTAGCCGTCTGCTGCGATATGGTACTGGCGCCGCGCAGGCGACGGCCTTTCCGCGCTTCGTCGATGGCTCTGTTGATTTGCTCGCGATCGAAACCGTGATGTTCCATGAAGAGGTTGTCTTCCGAGGCGACTACGGCCTGGATCATCGACCGGGATATCTGTCCGATGGGCGTCCAGCGATGGTCAATCCCGTCGGCCCCGTCCTTTTCGTACAGACGAATGAACATCAGCGGGGTGTAATGAACGGGGACATACTTATATATCACTACCGGGAGGATGCTGGCTGCAACCAGCAAAAGAAACAGGTTCCGGGTCCAGACAAAAAGGCGTTTGACGATTCTCACGGGAACATATTCTTTTCATGGCGCTCCTGCTACCTTAGACGGTTCAGCGAACGGACAAGCACTTCGTCTGCTCCGATATTGCGAATGGCCAGATAATTGAGGATTAGGCAGACAAGAGGAAGCGACAAGGCAAAACGCACGCTGAAGTGAAAACCTGACTGTGCGGAGATGTTCCAGAGGAAAAACGCAAACAGCGCATAGAATCCGATTAGCAGTATGGCGTTAAAGATGCAGAGGCGAATCTGGCGCATCCGGTTCCGGTACAGGAAAATGGCGACCAGTGCAAGCAGTACTACAGCGACTGACAATGCACCCAAGGCCCATGCCGGATAGGTCAACTCAGGAGAGACGGTTGACGTGTGCATGCCCAACACGTCATAAGTATAGGAAATGCCTCCTGCCTGCACGGTGGCCAGCGGCAGGAAAAGTACGGCTGTCATTGCCGCGACAATCAGTAACAAATAAACGGTCTGTATGCGCTGTATCATAATTATACCTCCCTGCTATGGAGAAAAGGCGATCCGAAGAGACCTGCCTTTCCGCTGCCGTAAGCCATGAGTTGTTTATAGACTGCTTTTTTCCTTTAACGGATTTCGGTAATAAATCTTGCCGTCTTCGTATTCCTGAGATGCAATGAGCGTAGGTTTTGGCAATTTTTCATAATAACGGGAGATTTCAATCTGTTCCCTGTTTTCAAACACTTCCTCCAGATTGTCGTTATAAAACGCAAATTCCTGCAGTTTCTTCTCCAGGTCGTGTTTTATTTCCGAAGATATCTGATTGGCCCGTTTGGCAATAACCATCAAGGTCTCATACACATTGCCCGTATCGTCGCACAACTTTAACATGTCGCGCGTGACCGTGGAGGTCGGCGCATTTGATTTGCGATAATCCATACTTAATCCTTACTTTATAGTTTAATAGTTTCTATTTATTCGCTTGTTGGCATAATCAAAGTATTTCTTGATCTGCCGGGTATGTTTCCCTTCCGGAAACTCGTTGACATAGTTGTAATATTCATCTACCACATCGCGGTAACGACCTTGCAGACGGTCTTCCACACTTGCCAGCGCCAGTTCGTATTTCGCTTTTATTTTTAGCAGGATAAATTCCTCGCGGTATTTGGAATACGGGTAATCCTTCAGTGCATTGTCGGCGGTGATGACGCAGGCGCGGTAATTGTTTCCCATGTAAGTGCCCAGATTATAGTACAACTGTGTACTTATCAATTCCTTGTAGGCCAGTTTTTCCTGCAGTTCAAAGAGAATTTCCTGCGCCTGCTTCGCCCGTTCGCTCTGGGGATAGTATTCCATGTAAAGCTCCAGCTGCGCAATGGCTTTATAGGTCTGTCCCTGATCCAGGCGCGGGTCGGCCGAATCAAGATACAGCCCGTAGCCGGAGTAGAAACGCGCCAATTCCGCATATTCCCCCTTCGGGTAGGTATTGTAGTATGTTTCGAAATAATTCGCGGCGGTCTGATAGTCCTTCTGCCCATAGTAACTCTGCGCCAGCAGATACTGCGATTCCTCGGCATAGGCCGTACCTCTGAAGAGTAGAACTACCTCCTCCAGCAGCGTGGCCGACTTGGTATACTTCTTCTGGTTGAAATATTTCTTGGCATACGAATACTTCAATTCATAGTCCGTACTTTTCAAAATTTTATTGTATTCGCCACAAGAGGAACACAGCAAAATCACCATCCCTAAAAAGACTACCTTTTTCATTTATCCGGTTTTAGTCGGCAAAGGTAATGCTTCCCGCCCGAAAAGCCACTATGTAAAACGTTAATAATTACAACCTGTACAATTCGCTGGCTGCAATCAATTCCAGTTTGTTATCCATTAATACGTTCGCACACTTTTCCAGATCGTCCGGACGGATAATCACGTGCGCGGAATCGCCTTCCGAGAAAGCATACATATATTCAATGAAGATGCCGGCTTCGGTGATGAAGTTCATTACCCGGCCGAGTGCTCCGGGCTGGTTCGGGCAATGCAGGCAGATAACATCAGCTTCGGTAACGGCATATTTATGGTTGCGAAGCGTCTGGAGCGCCTTGTCCGTATCCGATACTATCAGGCGCAAAATCCCGAAATCCGAATTTTCGGAAACGGTAAACGCCGTCATGTTGATGTTTTCCTTTCCCAGCAACTTGGCCACTTCCGTGAAACGGCCTCTCTTGTTCTCTAAAAAAATAGACAGTTGTTTTACTAACATAGCAGAATCATATTTTATTGATTAAATTAACTTTCGGTTGTCAATCACATGTTTGGCTTTGCCCTGGCTGCGTTCCAGGCTGCGAGGTTCCACAATCCTGACATTGGGCTGGATCCCCAGTACGCTTTGCATGCGAGCGGTCACCTTACTTTTTATGGCGAGCATCCGGTTCATTTCGTCGGAATAATATTCCGGACGGAGTTCCACTTGCACCTGGAATGTATCCACGTTGTTCACGCGATCTACGATGATCAGGTAATGCGGCTCAAATTCGGGCAGTTCCAGAATGACGGATTCGATTTGGGACGGAAATACGTTTACGCCGCGAATAATCAGCATGTCGTCGCTACGTCCGAGGATCCGGCTCATGCGAACGGCCGTCCGTCCACACCGGCATTTTTCGTAGTTCAATGCCGTCAAGTCGCGTGTGCGGTAACGGAGCATGGGCATGCCGTCTTTCGTCAGCGTGGTGAATACCAACTCACCGGGAGCGCCGGGCGTTACCGGTTCCAGCGTCAGCGGGTCTACGATTTCCGGGTAGAAATGGTCTTCCCACAAGTGCGTGCCGTCCTGACATTCGCACTCGCCGCCCACGCCCGGTCCGCTGATTTCCGTCAGCCCATAGAGGTCATACGCTCTGATGCGCAGTTTCTCTTCCAGTTCCTTCCGCATGTTTTCGGTCCACGGCTCAGCGCCGAATGCGCCGATACGCAGTTTAAATTCTTCAATCGGCATATCCGATTCATGGATGGCTTCGGCAAGGCGCAAGGCATACGACGGTGTGCAGGCCAGTCCGTTAGCGCCAAAATCGTGCATCAGCTGAATTTGTTTCTGCGTGTTCCCGCTGCTCATCGGGATCACGGTCCCTCCGATCATCTCCACTCCTCCGTGAGCGCCCAGTCCGCCGGTAAAAAGGCCGTAACCGTAGGACACCTGGATGATGTCGTTGCGGGTCACTCCGTAGGCCGTCAGACAGCGGGCCACTCCCTCGTACCACACGCTCAAGTCCCTGCGCGTATATCCCACCACGATCGGCTTGCCCGTCGTCCCCGACGAGGCATGCAAGCGCACGATCTCCGACATGGGAACGGCCATCAGTCCGAAAGGATAGTTGTCGCGCAAATCCTGCTTGGCGGTAAACGGCAATTTTACGATGTCGTCAATCGACTGGATATCATCGGGCGTAATGCCCATTTCCTGCATTTTCTGCCGGTAAAAAGGCGCATTGTGATAGACGTGCTCCACCACATTTTTCAACCGGATAGACTGCAATTTCCGCAACTCTTCCCGGGACATACATTCCATTGTCTCATTCCAAATCATATCTTCTGTTGCTATTGATTGTATTTTGGTGACAAATATACATTATTTTATTCGATAACCGCAACAAAATCTTTTTTTGAAGTGCAAAAAGTTTATTTCGGACAGATGGATGCCGGGTCATGCCTGGTCAGACAAGGATTTTTCCGCGGTTTACGGGACAGGGATAAAGTGGCCTTTTTTTTCGTCAGAAGCGTCATTTGGCAACTTGGGGTGCAATGATGTCGCTGTACGTAGTGATCCGGTCTGTCAGCAACACGCTCGCATAAGCGGCAATGCCTTCGCCGCGACCGGCAAAGCCCATTTTCTCGGAAGTTGTCGCCTTGATGGAAAGGTCGTCCGGATCGACCTGCATTACTTCGGCCAGCGTTTGTTGCATGGCTGGGATGTAGGGTTTGAGTTTGGGCTGTTCGGTAACAACCGTCGCATCGACGTTTCCCAGTTCGTAGCCCGACATGCGGAGCATCTCCATCGTCTTGCCCAGAAGGATTTTGCTGTCGATATCCCTGTATTCGGCCGATGTATCCGGAAAATGTAACCCGATGTCGCCCAGGTTGGCGGCGCCCAGCAGGGCGTCGCAGATGGCGTGGACCAGCACGTCGGCGTCGCTGTGTCCTGCCAGACCGAGCGGGTATTCGATCCTCACGCCACCCAGCCACAGGGCGCGTCCTCCGGTAAAGGCATGAACGTCGTATCCGAAACCTGTACGTATCTTCATTCAAACAAACTTTTAAGTCCGTCCATATCGAACGTGAGTGAAACGCGCAGTGTCTGATCCAGCGGATTGTTCTGGACGGTACTGATCAGATAGGCCGCATCCAGTTGAAACACGTTCATCTTGAATCCGGCGCCTACGGAAAAGTACTGCCAGCTTCCTTTCATCGGATTCTCGTAGTGATATCCGCCGCGCACAAAAAACCGGTTGTCGTAGCTGTATTCCATTCCCAGCGACAGGTTGATTTCCTTTAATTCCTCGCTGAAACCGCCCGGCGCATCCGAAAATGATTTCCAGGCCGCATTGAATATGCCCATGGAATAGTAGGTATCCCGCCGTTTTCCGAAATCTTCGTCCGATTCATCATCCCTCCGGAGGGGGAAGGTCGGAACCAGATACTTGTTCAAGTCCAGGTAGAGGCCAATCTGATTGTATTCGTCAAAGGGATAGAGCAACCCTGTCCCGATTCTCAGGTTGGCCGGCAGGTACTGCTGGGTGGCTCCGCCGTCGTACGACATTTTGGTGCCGAGGTTGGAGATATTGAAACCGGCACTCCACAGTCCTTCTCCTTCGCCGATATAGACGTATTTTTCGGTATAGCCGGATACGTCGGCGGCATACCCGTTATCCGACTGCAATTCGTTTTCGGCATCGGCTCCCATGTCGGAACGGACGAAACGAAGCGTAACGGCCAGCGACGAAGACTCCGACAGTTTCATGCTGTAGCTCGCATCAAACGCCATTTCATACGGGTTCAGGTCGAGATACCGGTTTCCGTCGAAATCGGTCAGCGGGACATAGCCCAGTGTGAAGTAGCGCAGCGAAGCGCTTACGGCCGACAAATCGTTCGAGCCGAGTTTGTAGTATCCGGCCGCATACGTCATGGCCACATCGTTTACCAGTTTCCGCAGCCAGGGGGTATACGAAAGCGATACGCCGGCCTTGCTGGTCGTAAAGGCATACTTGGAGGGGTTCCAGTATTGGGAATTGATGTCCGGCAAGGTAGCCGCACCGTTGTCGCCCATCGACCCGCCCCGCGCATCCGGCGCGATGGACAGGGACATGAGGGCCGTATGCAGTGGATTGAACTGTTCCTTTTGGGCGTAAACGGATACGGAAATAACCGGGAAAATAAACAGCCAGAGGCTGTTTCTCAATCTTTTGTTCATAAATACAATTTATCCTTCAAAAATCACGTATTGTATAAACTCATTTGTAACGGGTTTATTGCATGAGTCATTCTTTTTTCAGAGGATGGCCGCGTTATCGCGGCGGGTGCCCTGCTCCGCACGCGCGCGAATTCATCGCCGCTGCCGGAAAGCGAACGGGCGACACTTCCCGGCTCGGAACAAAGTCCTGGATATGTCTTGAACGGGGATTTCGCCCGGATCATACATGCGTCCGCTTTGCTGCGATAAATTCACTTTCCGGCCCCTAAAGTGTAAATAATGAATAATTCTTTATGTACAAATGCAGCAGACGGATCCTTTTTCTCATCTTTCTAATATATTAAAGGGAAAGATTATGTGGAAAAGATTGTATCACCGGTTGACCAAAGCCGTCGACTGGTTATGGAAAGGAAACCTGACACAGTCAAGTATAGCAAATTGTCTTGTGCCAGCCGCGGCAGAGGAATGTGTCGTAACACAGGTTAATTGCACATGCTGCGGAACGAAGTCCGACAGAGCAGACAACCCGCGCCGGGATGTCCGTGCCGGGACGGACGCCTGTCCTTCTGCGCCGGAGAAAACACAGCCTCCGGCGATTGAAAATGTGCCGGAGCATTATACCGCTTTACTGGGCGCTTTCCCGTCAAGTGAAGAATTTCAGGCTTCCATCTCCGAGCCGGAAAGCGAATCGGAGGCAATGCCTGAAAAAGGATAGAAACCATTGCCGTTGCCGATTCCGGATTCAGGCAGCCTTCCGTCTTCAAAAAGAGCAACCAAAGGCCGTCCGTTTTTTTGTCGTCCCCGGACTTTTTGACCGGAATGAAAACCTGATAAGCGCTCCTTTTCAGCCAATAACAAAATACAAATACTGAAAAGTTTCGCTAATTGAGGATTCCGTATAAAAAAAAACAGTACCTTTGCAGGGTAAATGAAAATAGCTTTTTCACAAACAGAAAGAGGCGAAAGTTACAATATTTAATCTTTATAATTTAGAAGAAAATGACAAACTTAGATTTGAGTAAGTACGGCATTAACGGCAACATCCCGGTGGTGTATAATCCGTCTTATGAAGAGCTTTTCCAGGCTGAAATGGATCCGAAGAACGAAGGACTCGAAAAGGGCGTACTGACAAACACGGGTGCAGTCTCGGTGGATACGGGCAAATTTACCGGACGTTCTCCGAAAGACCGCTATATCGTGAAAGATGCCGTTTCCGAAAATACCATCTGGTGGGACGGCAATATCAACAAGCCGGCGTCTGCCGAAGTGTGGAACGACTTGAAGGCAAACACCCTCAAACAATTGAACTCGGCCGGGAAACTGTATGTTGTGGATACGTATTGCGGCACCAACGAAGATACCCGCATGAAAGTGCGCTTCATTATGGAAGTGGCCTGGCAGGCCCACTTTGTGACGAACATGTTTATCCGTCCCTCGCACTATGAACTCTCCAACTACGGCGAACCCGATTTTGTCGTATTCAACGGCTCCAAAACGACCGACCCGAACTGGAAAGAACACGGGTTGAACTCGGAAGTATATGTACTGTTCAATCTGACCGAGAGAGAACAGATCATCGGCGGCACGTGGTATGGCGGCGAAATGAAGAAAGGAATGTTCTCCATGCAGAACTACTACCTGCCGCTGAAAGGGATCGCTTCCATGCACTGCTCGGCCAACGTGGGCAAGGACGGCGACGTAGCCATCTTCTTCGGCCTGTCGGGGACAGGTAAGACCACGCTCTCCGCCGACCCGAAACGCTTCCTGATCGGCGACGACGAACATGGCTGGGACGACAACGGCGTATTCAATTACGAAGGCGGCTGCTATGCAAAAGTAATCGACCTGAGCAGGGAAAATGAACCGGACATCTGGCGTGCCATCCGTCGCGATGCCTTGCTGGAAAACGTAACGGTGAAAGACGACGGAACACCCGATTTCTCGAAAGCGGCTTCCAAAACGGAAAATACCCGCGTCTCCTATCCGATCTACCATATCAGCAAAATCGTGCTTCCCTCCCGCGCCGGCCACGCAAAAAAGATCATCTACCTGAGTGCCGATGCATTTGGCGTGCTTCCCCCGGTCTCTATCCTCGACGAAAAATCGGCACAATACCACTTCCTCTGCGGCTATACTTCCAAGCTGGCCGGCACGGAACGCGGCATTACCGAACCGCTGCCGTCGTTCTCGCCGGCATTCGGCGAAGCATTCCTGACGCTGCACCCGACACAGTACGCAAGCGTGCTGGCACAAAAGATGAAGGCGCATAACGCAACCGCCTATCTGGTCAATACCGGCTGGAACGGCACGGGTAAACGTATCTCCATCAAGGATACACGCGCCATTATCGACGCCATTATCGACGGATCCATTGAAAAGGCGGAAAAAGTACATATCCCGATTTTGAACTTGTATGTCCCGAAGACGCTGAACAACGTGTCGGAAGGCATTCTCGACCCGCGCGATACCTATGCGAACGTATCCGAATGGGAAGAAAAGGCAAAATCGCTGGCCGCCAAGTATGTCAAGAATTTTGAACAATATTGTGATACGGAAGCCGGAAAAGCCCTGATTCCTTCAGGTCCGCAACTGTAATTAACCGGCTGAACAATAACGCGAAATGCGGCGCCCATAAGGTGCCGCATTTTTTTTAACATGGGGGACAAACAAATTTATCTTAAAAAATAAAGGTAAGTTAGAGTTTGTTATTATCTTTACGCCAAATTTCGCTTGTATAAAATGACATGTTAAAAAAAATACTGATACTGCTTGCCGGAAGCGTCTTCTGCGTGCTCTTTTCCTGCGAAGAAGAAGCGGTTTATTCGGTAAAAGTAAGACTTGACAATCTGGAAGGAAAAGAAGTTTATGCCGTGTATGAGGCTGACGACATGAAAAAGGTCGACACCCTGTTTTCGCCGGGCGTGAACGAATTTATGCTTACGGAGACGGAAGAACATTTCCATTCGCTGACGCTTTATTTCGAGAGTCCGGCGCAGTGGATCACGGTGTATCTGGAACCCGGCCGGCGAATCACCGTGACGGGAGATCTCCTGTATCCCCAGCTGATAAAGGTGAAAGGAGGCAGAACCAACGACCTGCTTACCGGATTTCGGGATAAATCGTCCGCCCTGCTGAAAGAACAGACGGATCTCATGAACACCATCGATTCCCTTCAAGAAGGGCAAAACCCCGGCAAATACATTTCCCGCCTGACCAATATCCGTCACGAACTCTCCCTCCTGGCAGACGCATTTATCAAAAAATATCCCGACGACAGGGCCTCCGCCGTTTTGATCGAAGAATACTTTTCCGATCCGGACACGCCCCTGCTGACAGAAGACTATTTGAACCTGCTGAATCCGGAACTGGACGGCTTCCATGTCGTCAAGGAATTGAAGGGGAACGTTGAAAAAGCAAAACGGACCGTGGTCGGCGCAAAAGCGCCCGACTTTGCGGTGACCGGTCTTAACGGGACCTCTTTCCGCCCGGACTCTTTTGCCGGACGTTTCCTTATCCTGGCCTTTGTATCGGCCTGGCCGGAAGCGGACCGGACGGAAAGGGCGCCGCTCGGCGAAATCCTGTCGGCCTGCCCGGCAGACAGGGTAGACGTCATGGCGGTCAGCCTGGACGAAGACCCGCAGCCGGTGCGCGAACAGATTCGCCGGGATTCCATTGCGTGGAACGTCGTGATCGATTCGGCCGGAGAAGCCATCGAACTGATGGACCTGTACAACGTAAACATCCTGCCCTGCTATTACCTGATGGACGGCGAGGGAACGATCCGCCTGAAAACGGAGAATGGCGTTGTCCTTAAACAGGCGCTGGAGGAGTGGATGGATAAAAACTGACAGACGCCGGATGAAAGAAAGGAGAACATTATGCTGATCAAGACGTATGCGGCCGCCGTGCAAGGCATTTCCGCCACCAGGATCACCATCGAAGTAAACTCGACAAGGGGGATACAGTTTTTTCTGGTCGGCCTGCCCGACGTGGCCGTGCGCGAAAGCCACGAACGGATCATCTCCGCCCTGCAGGTCAACGGCCTGAATTTTCCGCGCACCCGCATCGTGATCAACATGGCGCCGGCAGACATCCGCAAGGAAGGTTCGGCCTACGACCTGCCGCTGGCCATCGGCATCCTGGCCGCCGCCGGAGAATCCGGGCTGGATGCCGGCCGGCTGGAAGAATATCTCCTGATGGGCGAGCTTTCGCTCGATGGCGGCCTGCAGCCCGTCAAAGGCGCCCTGCCGATCGCCATCAAAGCCCGGGAAGAGGGATTCAAGGGTCTGATCCTCCCCAGACAAAACGCGCGTGAAGCGGCCGTAGTCAACAACCTGGACGTGTACGGCGCCGAAAACATCCTGGAAGTCATTGATTTTTTCCGCGGAAAAGAAACCATGACCCCCACAGTTGTCAACACGCGGGAAGAGTTCTACGCCCGCCAGCAACAGTTCGACTGCGACTTTTCCGAAGTACGCGGCCAGGAAAGCGTCAAGCGGGCGCTGGAAGTGGCTGCCGCCGGAGGACACAACCTCATCATGATCGGCCCCCCGGGCAGCGGCAAATCCATGCTGGCCAAACGCCTGCCTTCGATCCTGCCGCCCTTCACGCTCCAGGAAGCGCTCGAAACAACCAAAATCCATTCCGTAGCCGGAAAAATGGAGAAAAACACGTCCCTGCTGGCGCAGCGCCCTTTCCGCTCGCCGCATCACACCATCTCGGACGTCGCCATGGTGGGCGGCGGCACGTTCCCCCAGCCGGGCGAAATCAGCCTGGCCCATAACGGCGTCCTTTTCCTGGACGAACTGCCGGAATTTAACCGGAGCGTGCTCGAAGTCCTGCGACAGCCGCTCGAAGACAGGCGCATCGGCATCTCGCGCGCCCGCTTTACGGTAGACTATCCGGCAAGTTTCATGCTGGTGGCCTCCATGAATCCCTGTCCCTGCGGTTATTACAATCACCCCGAACGCCAGTGCCTCTGCCCGCCGGGAAGCGTGCAGAAATACATGAACCGGATATCCGGGCCGCTGCTGGACCGGATCGACATCCAGATCGAAATCGTGCCCGTCCCCTTCGAAAAAATATCCGAAAGGCAGCCGGCAGAACCCAGTCAGGACGTCCGCGAACGGGTCATACGCGCCCGCGAAATGCAGAACCGGCGCTTTGCCTCGAACAAAAACACGTACTGCAATGCACAGATGACTTCGCGCCAGCTCCACCAGTACGCCGTCCCCGACGAAGAGGGACTTGCACGGCTGAAAAACGCAATGGAACGCCTCAGCCTCTCCGCCCGCGCCTACGACCGGATTCTGAAAGTGTCGCGAACCGTCGCCGATCTGGATGGCTCGGACAGCATCCGCCCGCACCACATCGCCGAAGCCATCAACTACCGTAACCTCGACCGCGAAGGATGGGGCACCTGAACTTCATTAACGATGAACGATAAACGATGAACGGGGTTTGCCCGTCAGGGCATTTATATCCATAGCATACGGATAGCTCTCTACAGGATGGAACTCCGTACGGAGTTCAACCGCCGGTTTAATCGCTTTTTCTATGGATATGAATGCCCTGACGGGCAAACCGGGCGCATTTCAACCTGTCG
>JAIRXI010000241.1 GCA_031268395.1 Tannerella sp.
AAGACAGAAGCAGAGGTGGCAGCGGTCGACAGCCGGCCCGCTCCACCGGCGGAACCTGCGCCCGGGGACAGTCTTGTTGAAGCGGATGTTTTTCTGGAGGAAGACGAAAATGAAACGGAGGAAGCCTTTGAAACAATGGAATCGAAGGAATTTACAGAAAAGTTTCTGTCTGACTACGGGAAAGAACCGATAGCGACAGCGCTCTCTCCACGGGAAAATGCGGCCCGGCTGAAGCATCTGAGGACGTTTGCAAGGAAAGGGACAAAGGTCTTTGTGCGGGCCAGCTGCTGGGAAGATCCGACGTTTGAACACGTGTTTTTGACGGAGTTCGGGCGCAGGAGGATCTGGACCCTTGTCAAAAGGCCGCAGGAAGCCGACTTCATCCTGAGCGTACAGGCCATTCCCCGCCTCATGGCAAATCCGATATACGGAGATATTAAGATCTACGACATGTATGCGCTGATTTTTGACAGGGAGGAACGTTTACTGTGGAAAAGTGATCTGTACTTCGGTAATAAGGTAAGAGGATACGTATGGAGTGATCTTAAGAAAAACGCCTGTGTGAAATTTGTAAAGGACGCCCTGGTGAAGGATGTTTCCAAGGCAAGGAGCGTGTATGACGGGATGCCGGATATATTGGGGATAAGAAAAGTTCCCCTGAAAAGATATGAATCATCGGAAGTACTCTTCTGGCGGGGCATTGATTATTTCAATCAGCATAATCATAAAGATGCGATGAAACTGTTTACGGAAACGCTGCGTCAGAATCCGCACCATGCAGTTGCCTATAAGTACAGGGCCATTAGCTATTCACATCTGTCAAGATACAACAATGCAAGGGATGATATGGTGACTGCGATGAGGCTGGACCCGTTATGTGTACAGAACGACACCATTTATGCAGACATCATGTATGGAGGATACAAAAAGACCGTAAGGCATAACAACAGATCTTTCATGATACTGGGCATCGCCAATGCCGTGGCGCAGTCGGTGAATGCGGCGGCAGCAATATCCACCGGCGGCAGCACGCAACCCGTCGCCTCTTCCGGGATCAGCACGGCGGGAAGAGGCGCCGCCACCGCGCGGAGCACGGAACGGAAAGTGTGCAGTTCGTGTAACGGAACCGGCCAAAGTTCGGCGCAGGAACGCCCCGCATTCTATAATTATAACGAAGAAGATTACAGTAGCTCGGCATGCAGCATTTGCGGAAGCAGGTCCAATCATTATCACAAACCATGTCCGTCGTGTATGGGGAAAGGATACAGGTAACAGGAATGGAGCAGCTACATCTCGAAAAGCAATCAGTCTCCATTCTCCATTTTCAATTTTCAATTAATAAGACCTTCCGTGAAAGGGCGGAAGTAAAGCAACAATGGTATGATACACAAATTTGATTTTAGCCGGCCGGGAACGGTTCAGGCAAGTATTCCGGGAAGCCGGAAGGGCAGGGGAGGCATCCGGTCCGGCATGAGGAGAGTATTCCTGATGCTGACGGTCGTCGTGTGCGGACACGCCGGATGTTTCGGGCAATTCGCCAATATGGGAGAGCTGTATATGTGGATGAACATGCAAAACATGCAGAGTCAGCAGATGATCAATCAGGCCCTGAGCGAGGGGACGCAGATGTTCACGAACCAAATGGCGGAAATAGAGAAGATGGAGCTGGACCGTTTGAAAAGTCTGGAAATGGATGAATCGAAGTCATTCGCCTTCAAGGACAGGAAAAGCGGAGACTACGGCGCCGTGCTCTTTTTCAGCGGCAATGTCGGCACCAACAACTATGGCTTGTCTACTCCGGTAAAAGTGATGTCCATGTTCTTTGACGGCGATGAAAAAAAATATGCTGACATTACGTCCAAATGCACTTACTGGGGCAACATGATACTTGTTCCGCCCGTGTTTGAGGAGACCAGTGGCGTAATTGTCTGGAGCAAAAAATTGGCCGAAGAGATCTTGCACGGCTCTTTAGTGATCATTGCGGACGACGGCGAGGACAAGGTCGAGAACTATGGCAGGTATTTGCAAATGGTGCAGGTTTACAACGAAGGCCATACGCGGATGCTTCAGAGTATGACCGGCGGCGGCGGTTATAACAGCAATCTAAACGGCAACACCTACAGTGTTCCCGCCCAAACCGCCCCCGCCGCAAAGAAATGTACCCGGTGCAACGGGACAGGCGAAGTTGCCGTATCGGGCGTTTCCTATGGCAATGGCAATAAATGGTGCAGCAAATGCGGTGAGACTGTACCGGGAGGCCATTATCACAATAACTGTCCCGTATGCGGCGGAAAAGGGTACAGGTAATTCGGGAAGGTGTCTCAAAAGCACGCGGATGACGCGGGTATTGAAAATTTGCGCAGATATGGGAGAACAGGGATGCGAAATAAACCCGACATGTCCATTAGACACTTTCGCAGTTGAAAATGCCCCCCGTTCATCGTTCATCGTTCATCGTTAAGGAAGATGCCCTGCCGGTAAAAACGGCTCGCAACGCAATATGGCCCGTCCCAGCCGGGACGGACCGTTTTTTACCGGCAGGGTATCTTTGTCCGTCTGCCAACTTTCTTCGCGCCTTTGCGGCATAAAAGAAATCATTCGCTCGAATCCGAAAATCAATCCCTAAAAACCGAAAACACAAAGCTCGCATCCCTGCTTTTCCCCCATCCCTCACCGTCAGAAGTGCGAAATCGAACCAGGCTTGTGCGTTTTCGCGCCGATTTCCGAATGTCCCTGTTTTATTAATTTGATACAGGTCAGCGAATTGATGGTTTGGCACGATATTTGCTCCTGAAAATATAAAAAAGAATATGCTTTTTGACGGAAAGAAAATAATACTGCTGATTGCAGGACTTTGGACGGGGTGGTCTGTTTGGGCACAACCCCTTCCGGAATCTGTGATTGTGCTGACGATGAACGATGCAGTCGAGCTGGCGCGCAGGCAGTCGCCGGACATCCTCTCCGCCCGGCACAGTTTCCGGTCTTCGTACTGGAATTACTGCTATTACAGGGCTAATTACCTTCCGTCCCTGAGTTTCAGCTCCACGCCGAATTTCAATCACGCCATCAATTCGATCACCCTGCCCGACGGCACGGCGCAGTTCATCCAGCAAAACCAGCTGCTTACGGATGCATCGCTGTCCGTCACCCAGAACATCGCCCTGACGGGCGGCAGCCTGTTTATCGAAACAGGACTGCAACGGCTGGACATCCTCAGCATGAACGAAAAAACCTACAAGTCCGTGCCGGTCATTGCCGGCTTCCGGCAGTCCCTGCTGGGATACAACCAGCTGAAATGGGACCGGAAAATCGAACCGCTCCGCTTCGACGCGGCCAAAAGGTCGTATGTCGAGAGGCTCGAACTGGTTTCGGCCAATGCCGTCATGAAGTTTTTCAACCTGGTCAAGGCCCAGACGAATCTGGAAATCGCCCGGACCAATTATGCGAATGCCGATACCCTGTACGCTTTCGCACAGGGTCGCTACCGGATCGGCACCATCACCGAAAATGAGATGCTCCAGCTGGAGGTCAACAAACTGAGCGAAGAAAGCGCCCGGCTGAGCGCCCAGCTGGATGTGGACGACTGCATGGAAGACCTCCGCGCATACCTGGGCATCAGAGAACCGTCGCCGATTTCCGTCCGGACAGGTCACCATATCGAGCTGGACGAAGTCCCCGTGGCGGAAGCGTTGCAGTATGCGCTGGCCAGCAGTCCCGACATCCTGAACATGCTGCTGTCGGAACGGGAAAGCGACAGCCGGGTGGCCCAGGCGAAGGGAAATACCGGCCTGAAAGCCGATCTGTACATGCGTTTCGGACTGGCGCAGACGGGGAAGACGCTGGAAACGGCGTACCGGAATCCGCTGAGCGAACAGTATGTGGAGCTTGGCATCAGTTTCCCCGTGCTGGACTGGGGCAGAAGCAAGGGGCAGGTGCAGGTGGCCAGGTCCAATCGCGACATGGTGTACGCGCAGACCGACCAGTACCGGACCAACTTTGAAATGAACGTGATCAAGGCAGTCAAGCAGTTCAACGTGCAGAAGAATCAGCTGGCGGTGGCCGTCAAGGCCGACTATACGGCGGAGAAGCGGAGCGACGTCGCCCGCAAACTCTACCTGATGGGCAAATCAACCATCCTCGACCTCAACGCCTCCATCTCCGAAAAAGATACGGCGAAACGCAACTATATAAACACCCTGTACAACTACTGGTCCCTTTATTATACCCTGCGGAGCATTACGCTGTTCGACTTTGAAAAAAATATTCCGATTACGGAAGACTACGAATTATTAATCAAATAAAAACAATAACACCTGTGGACATCCCTGTTAAAAAGAAACATCCCCTGATTCGGTACAAGTATCCGATCCTGACGGGCATTCCGGTGGCGGCGCTGCTGGTCTATCTGCTGATCGCGGGACTTGGCCCCCAGCGACTGCGCTACGACGCCGACAAACTGACGGTGGCAGAAGTCCGGCGCGACCGGTTTATGGAATACATTGACGTGGAAGGCGTGATCCAGCCCCGGCTCACCCTGCGGATCAACAGCTACGAGAGCGGCAATGTGGAACGGATCGTGGCCGAAGACGGCAGCCTGCTCAAGGCCGGCGACACGATCCTGGTGCTCAGCAATCCCGATCTGATTCGCAGCATCGAAGACCAGTATGACGAACTGGCCAAACAGCAGCTGAACTGTCGGGAAAAACAGATCCAGATGGAACGGCAATCCTCCGAACTGAAACGCCAGAGTCTCAAGACCAGTTACGAGCTGGAACGCCAGAGCAAGGAAAACGAACTGAACGAAGAAGAATACAGCCTCGGCATCAAGAGCAAGGCGCAGTATGAAGTCGCCTTCGACGAATACGTTTTCAACAAAGAAAACACGCACCTGATACGGGAGGAACTGAAACATGACTCGCTCCTGAACGCCATCCAGACCGACCTGCTGCAAAGCGACCTCAACCGCGAGGAAAAACGGTATGAGCGGAGCCGCGAACGGATGAAATACCTGATTGTCCGCGCGCCGGTCGACGGCCAGCTGAGCTTCGTCAACGTCATCCCCGGCGAACGCGTCGCCTCCGGCGCGAACATCGGAGAACTGAAAATCGTCGACCGCATCAAGGTCAGCGCCAAACTGAGCGAGTATTACATCGACCGGGTGGCGGCAGGGCTTCCGGCAACCGTCACCTACCAGA
Organism: Tannerella sp.; assembly: GCA_031268395.1. Classification (GTDB taxonomy): domain Bacteria; phylum Bacteroidota; class Bacteroidia; order Bacteroidales; family Tannerellaceae; genus Tannerella. Next base: position 5,196 of record JAIRXI010000241.1, read on the forward strand.
ACGAAAAATACCCGCTGAAAATCATCCGCATCAATCCCGAAGTCCGCGACCGACAGATCGAAGTCGACCTGGTCTTCACCGACCGCATCCCCGACAATGTCCGCATCGGAAAGAACTATCGCCTGCAGGTCGAACTGGAACAGCCCGAAGAAGCGCTGGTCGTGAACCGGGGCAATTTCTTCCAGACAACCGGCGGACGCTGGATCTTCAAACTGAACGACGCCGGCGACCGGGCCGTCAAGACGCCCGTCATGATCGGGCGGCAGAATCCCCGCCAGTACGAAGTGCTGGAGGGACTGAAGGACGGCGACAGGGTGATCGTTTCCGGATATGATCACTTCGGAAACGCGGAAGAAATAATCATAAGTGGCAACTGATACATAATATATAACGGATGACGGGCGGGACGTTCCGGTTCCCTCATCCACAGTGAATAAATGGAAATTAACAAGTAACAAGTAACAAGAAAGAAGATGATTAAGACAGAAGATTTGACGAAAGTATTTCGTACGGAAGAAGTGGAAACGTATGCTTTGAATGAAGTGAGTTTCGAAATCAGTGCAGGCGAGTTTGTTGCCGTAATGGGCCCTTCGGGCTGTGGCAAGTCGACGCTGCTCAACATCCTGGGGCTGCTGGACAACCTGACGCGGGGCAAGTATGTGCTGAACGGCGCCGACGTCAGCCGCTACTCCGAGTCCGAACGCACCCGGCTGCGCAAAGGCGTGATCGGATTTGTGTTTCAGAGTTTCAACCTGATCGACGAGTTGAACGTGTATGAGAACATCGAACTGCCGCTGCTCTACATGGGCGTTGCCCCGTCGGAGCGGAAAAAGAAGGTGTTTGAAGTGATGGACCGGATGCAGATCGCACACCGCTCCAAACATTTCCCGCAGCAGCTGTCGGGCGGACAGCAGCAGCGCGTGGCCATTGCCCGCGCCGTGGTAGCCAGCCCGAAGCTGATCCTGGCCGACGAACCGACCGGTAACCTGGACTCCAAGAACGGTCAGGAAGTGATGAGCCTGCTCACCGAACTCAACCGGGAAGGCGCAACCATCGTGATGGTCACGCACTCGCCGCACGACGCCGGATATGCCGGACGCATCATCAACCTGTTCGACGGGCAGATCGTTTCCTCCGTAACGGAATACATTTAAATGAAGGCAGGGGGGGGCGCCATACCGTGCCCCCCCTTCTTATCCCGTCCATACACTTTTAAATATCAAAACACGTATGAAAACAATTATTCGAAACTTTATCAGTGTCCTGCGACGCTACAAACTGGCCACCCTGCTCAACATACTGGGCCTTTCGGTTGCCTTTGCCGCCTTCCTGATCATCCTGATGCAGGTCGATTATGACCGTAACTTCAACCGCTCGCATCCCGGCGCCGACCGCATTTTCCGCATGGAAATGAGCGGCATGATGGGACACGAATGGATGGACGTGGTCTGCCGTCCGTATATGGATCTCTTTGCCGCTTCTTCGCCCCACATACAGGCCTCCACCCTGGTCGCGATGATGGGGAAAGTCTTCTTTGCCGTGGAAGACGGCGGCGAAACGCATCGCTTCCACGAAAAGGTGGAGAGGGTCACCTCCGGTTTTACCGACGTCTTTACCTTCGACATGGTCGAAGGCAGCGACCGTGCGCTCAGCGAGCCTGAAAAGGCCCTCATCCCCCTCAGCCTGGCCCGCAAGCTCTTCGGCAGCCAGCCGGCCACGGGCCGGCAATTGACGGACATGGAGGGCGCGGACGGCATGACCTCCTGCACCGTCGGCGGCGTCTACCGCGACTTCCCGCGCAATTCCTCCGTCACGAACGCCGTTTATCTCCCCATCCCCGACAGCGAAAACCGCCAGCACTGGGGCAACTGGAACTATATCGCCTACCTCCGCATGGACCGGCCGGAACATACGGAAGGACTGTTCGAGCAGTTCATGCAAACGTTCGACACCTCCGGCCTCGACACGTATTTCCAGGAGAAGTTCGGCCATATTCAGGCACGCTTCACGCCCCTGACGGAGCTGCACTATGTCACCGGCGTACATCCCGACCCCACGCCCAAGACGAGCCGCCAGACCGTCTTTATCCTCCTCTGCATTGCGATCGTCATCGTGCTCATTGCCGGAATCAACTACATGAACTTCAGCGCCGCGCTCGTGCCCAAACGCATCAAAAGCGTCAACATCCAGAAGGTACTGGGCGGCAGCAGCCGCTCCATCCGCCTCGCCCTCCTGGTCGAAGCCCTCTTCATTGCCGCCCTTTCGGGCCTGCTGGCCATCGGGCTGGTGATATCGGTGCGGAACACGCCCGTGGCGCAATTCACCGACGCCGACCTGGCCCTCTCCGCACATCCGGCCCTGATCGCCCTCCTGGCGGCCGTCGCCCTCCTGACCGGGCTGCTGGCCGGAATCGGGCCGGCGCGCTATCTCACCTCCTTCCGCCCGGCCATCGTCCTGAAAGGCAGCTTCGGACTCTCGGCGCAGGGACGGAAACTGCGAAACACCCTGGTCGGAATACAGTTCACCGCCGCCTTTGCCCTTATCATCGGCGCCGCTTTCATGTTTCTCCAGAATCATTTCATGCAACATTCCGACCTGGGATTCAAGCGGGATCAGGTCATCGTGACCGACATCAACGGGCAGATCAACAAAAACCGCGACGCCTTTGTCGACCGCATCCAGCGCTTTGCAGGCGTGGACGGAGTGGCCTTCGCCGAATTTCTCCTCGCCGGCGGCGACGTCTTTATGGGCTGGGGACGGAAGTTTAACGACCGGAAGATACAATATGACTGCCTGCCCGCCGATCCCTCCTTCCCGGAAATCATGGGGATCGGCGTGACCGAAGGACGCAACTTCCGCGAAGACGACGCCCGGAGCCGTCACGGCGTCTACCTCTTCAACGAGATCGCCCGCAAAACCTTTGACATGAAACTGGGCGACCGCATCGACAGTACCGAAATCGTCGGCTTCGTGCCCGACCTCCACTTTGCCTCCATGCGCAGGGAGATTTCGCCGATGGCCTTTCTGGTATGGGGCATAAACAACTGGGGAGACCAGTTCGGCTTTGCCTACATCCGGGTGAAGGCCGGCAGCGACCTGCGCGCGGCGATGACACACGTGCGCGACGTGCTCGGAGAGCTGGACGCCAGTTATCCCTTCGACGTCCGCTTCTTCGACGACGTGCTGCAGAAGACCTACGAGAGCGAACAGCGGATGGGCATGCTGATCGCCGTTTTCAGTCTCATCGCCGTCTTCATCTCGATTGTAGGCGTATTCGGGCTGGTCGTTTTCGACAGCGAATACCGGCGCCGGGAGATCGGCATCCGCAAGGTCTTCGGCTCCACCACGCGCGAAATCCTCCTGGCCTTCAACCGCAGCTATGTCCGCATCCTCTGCATCTGTTTCCTGCCGGCGGCGGCAACGGGGTGGTATGCCGTGACGCGGTGGCTGGAGAACTTTGCCACCCACACGCCCATGTACTGGTGGGTCTACCTCATGGCATTTACCATCGTGTTTCTGCTGACCGTCGCCACCGTGACCTTCCAGAACTGGCGCGCCGCCAGCGCCAATCCCGTGGACAGCATCAAAGCGGAATAAACCGCACCTTAACGATGAACGATGAACGATAAACGATA
>JAIRXI010000258.1 GCA_031268395.1 Tannerella sp.
GTCGGGAAATCTTACAAATATTATTTGACCGCATTGGGGAAAGAAACTATTATTATGGCGCAGAGATTAAAGGAAATCGTGATTATTCCCGCTTATTGTTAAATATAACTTTTGCCAAACATTACACGAATTTTACTTGTAAGGTACTAAAAACTCATCATTTCCGATTCAGTGATTTCTCGACATTTTATTGATTGACTAGCAGAATGTTATTGTAAAATTCATCAACTTTGTGTCATGAAAAAATTTAAAAGACACAGAGATTACGGTTTTTGGGCTCAGGCGGAGTCCTGAGCCGTTTAAGTCAGTTGGGCGATCCGCTGGAGAGATTAAATAAAGGGATTGATTTTGAGATGTTTCGAAAAGTGCTGGCGAGCGGTCCAAGTAAACTGCCCAAGGGAGCGGGAGGCCGTCCACCCTGCGGTTATGTACTGATGTTTAAAATCATGATATTGCAGCGCTACTATAATCTGTCGGATGATCAGGTGGAATATCAGGTCAACGACCGGATGAGTTTCATGCGTTTTTCAGGATTAACACTGGCGGATGCCATACCGGACAGCCGTACGGTGTGGCATTTTCGGGAACAGTTGAGCGATAGGGGCCTTGTGGAAAAACTGTTTGAAGTGTTTTTGGAAAAACTGGAATCGCTGCATCTCCTGACGAGTGTACCCCTGCAGAGTTCGTTTCCGTTTTGTTTGGCAGGACAAAGATAAAACTAAAAAAACTGTAGAAAATTTCTGATGAAAAATATAGCCTGCTTTTTGTCCGCTTGAACAAAAGGGCTTCTTTCAGCCTGCTTTTTGTCCATTACACCTGATATTTGCTCTAATTCGACTGGTTTATACCCGATTTTTAACTTAGGTTATGTGTATCTCCGGTGAGCTGCTGCAATGTGGATTAAGTTGGTCTGATAAGTCGTCATTAATCTTTTTATTGTGATAATCACAAAGATACGGCATCCTATTCAAACAAACAACTGATAGCCAATATCTCTATTCTAAATTTAAACAGTTTCTTACTGTTTTCTCCGGTTTTTATATATGGGGACAAACACAACGACGGCGGAAGCAACCATGATGAAGACCGTGTAGAAATCAACGGTTTTGCTGTATGTCAGCAACATGTAGCAGAGTATGCCCCACAGGACAATGATACAGACGGCCTGACTGGAAGTGATTTTGCGACGTGCCATAGAACGGTCAAGTCAGTGCATGAACAGATGAAGGCATACCAGTATCGCCAGCATACCGGCTATGAGAGCGATCAGGATAATGATATGTTTTCGCAGGAGGGGAAGGTAACGGGCCAGTCCCGCAGAAGAATCATCCACGCAGTTGTCCACATCATCTGTTTCCTGCTGCGAAAAGCCGCTGCCGTTTAATATTTCGAGTGCGCGCGGCACGTTGTGTTCCAGCACTTCCACGCGGACGCCGATATCTACAACTCCACGAAATACCCGACTGCTCACCTCGTTTCGAGTCGTGCAGGCAATCCCTTCCGCCCTGAGCAGGGCCGCCAGCATTTCTGCCGTTTCGGATTGTGCGAAGTTCGCGATTTCAACCAAATGCTCCATAACTCCATTCTTTTAACATCAACAAAGATACAAAAAAAAGTCGTATCTTTGGCGGCGTAAATGGGAGAACATCGTTTTATGAAAATAAAAATTGTCAATAAGTCGCGCCATCCGCTGCCGCAATATCAAACGCCTCTGTCGGCAGGGATGGATATTCGGGCCAGCCTGTCGGAGCCTGTCGAGCTGAAACCGCTGGAGCGGAAACTGATCCCGACAGGTCTGTATATCGCGTTGCCGGAAGGCTACGAAGCGCAGATGCGCCCGCGTAGCGGACTGGCTATCAGGCACGGCATCACGCTGCTTAACACGCCGGGAACCATTGATGCCGATTACCGGGGCGAAATCGGCATTGTGCTGGTGAACCTTTCTTCCGAACCGTTCGTCGTCTGCGACGGCGAGCGTATCTGTCAGATGGTGATCGCTTCGCATGTTTCCGCAGAGTGGCAGCCGGAAGAGGTGTTGAACAACACGGAACGCGGTACGGGCGGATTCGGCCATACGGGAAAGTAGATGACGACTGATCACCAACACACGAAAGAGCTTTGCTTATGAGACATACACTTCTTGCGATCGGTTCGGTTCTTTGCCTTGCGGCAGGGATATGCCCCGCCGGGACGCTTGCCGGACAGGCGCATCAAACGCAGCCGGAGACGATGCGGCCTTCCATTCAGCGGAAACTGGATTATTTTTTCCTTGAAGGGATTAATCTGAAAAATGCAGGCAAACTTGATGCCGCCTACGAAGTTTTTAAACACTGTCTTGAACTGGACTCCACCTCGTCGGCCACGCTTTTCGAACTCTCGTCGTTCTACCTGCAGACAGACGAACCGGAAAGGGCGGTTTCCTACCTGAGAAAAGCCGTCGCCTTCCAGCCAGACAATTTCACCTGCAAACTGGCGCTCGCCTCCATTTTCCTGAACCTGGGCATGTTTGGAGAAGCGGCGGACGCTTATGAAGAACTGGTCAGGGCACATCCGGGCAAGGTCGAACTGAATTATTACCTGGCCGAAGCCCTCACCCGGAAAGGAGACATTGACGAGGCCATCCGGGCGTTTGATCTTCTGGAAGAAATGACGGGCATGAGCGAACCGCTCTCCATGCAGAAGTACCGGCTGTACATGGCGCTGGAACAGCCCGAAAAGGCTTTTGACGAACTGAAGAAACTGGCAGCTAAATATCCTGATGATGCACGTTATCTGATCCTGATCGGCGACCTCTACCTGGAACGGAAAGAGACCGACCGTGCCCTGGGCTGCTATCAAAAAGCCCGCGCCATCGACCCGGAGAGTCCCTATTACACGGTTTCCATGGCCAACTACTACGCCTCCATCGGCCGGCAGGATTCAGCGGAAGCACAGATTCACTCGGCGCTGGTCAATGAGAAACTGGATGTGGACATTAAGGTCGGGATTCTTTCCCGTTACATTCAGCAGTTGCAGCAGTCCAGTGACGAGATGAAAATCGCCAATTCTCTCTTTCAGCCGTTGCTGGAACAGCATCCCGAAGAGGTCGAACTGAAACTGTTTTACGGCACGCTGCTGGTACATCAGAAAAATCTGGACGAAGCGCATTTCCAGTTTCAACTGGCCACGGAAATGGATCCCGATAATGGACGCGCCTGGCAACAACTCCTGAACCTTGCCTTTCTGCGGGAAGACGCGGAAGAAGCCGTCCGCATCTGCATGAAATGCCGGGAACTCTTTCCTGACGCGACGGAATACTACTATTATCTGGGAATCGCGTATTACCAGCAGCAACGCTATCAGGAAGCAATCGACGCGTATTACGACGGGCTGAAGATCATTCCGGAGTCGAACCGTCCGCTGCGTTCCGACTTTTACGGACAGATCGGCGACATTCATTACCGGATGAAGCAGCCCGACGAAGCGTTCTCGGCCTATGACGAAGCGCTGAAATACAACGAACGGAACATCCCCATCCTGAACAACTACAGCTATTTCCTTTCGCTGGAAAAAAGAGACCTGGACCGGGCCGAACGGATGAGTGCCCAGTGTATCAAGGCCGAACCGAACAATTCCACCTATCTGGATACGTATGCCTGGGTTTTCTTTGTGAAGGGGAATTACATGCTGGCCAAAGTATATATCGAAAATGCGTTGCGGAACGATACGACAAACAGCCCGGAACTGCTTGACCATTATGGCGACATCCTCTATGTGACCGGAGAGCGGGAGAAGGGACTGGAACAGTGGGAGAAGGCGAAGGCCGCCGGCAAGAACACGCAGACGCTGGAGCGCAAAATCGCTGAAAAAACGTATCTGGAAACACCGAAAGATGAACAATAGACCGACTCTGTTCGCCCTTTGCCTGAGCTGTTTTTTCCTTGCATCCGGCTGCCGCACGTCGAAACTCCCGCCGGCCTCCGATACGAAAACGGCCAGCCGCCCGGAAACGGAAGAAGCCTTCTTTCTCTCTGTCCGGGAACAGTCGTTCCGCTATGAAACGCTGTCGGCGCGAATGCAGGTCGAACTGACGATGCCCGCCGGAAAAACGTTTACTTCCCGTGCCACTCTGAAAATCTGGAGAAACGATCGGATGCAGCTTTCCCTGCAACCGCTGCTGGGCATCGAAGCCTTTCGCGTCGACATTGATCCGGACAGCATTCGGATTGTCGACCGGCTGAACAAACGCTATCTGGCGGAACACTTCAGCCACCTCAAAGAAATATCCCGGATCGGTTTCAACTTTTACAGCCTGCAGGCCCTTTTCACCAATCAGCTTTTCCTTCCGGGCGAAGCGGAACTGCCCGAAAATGCCTTTATCCGTTTCCGCCAGCTGCCGGCGACCGGCGGTTACACGCTGCAAACGCGGGACTCGGCCCGGTGGCAATATTCCTTCACGGCCGGACGCGACCGGAAATTATACGCTACCCGGATGACCGACACAGCCTCGGATCATACGTTGCACTGGGATTACGCCGATTTCCGCTCCGTCGGCACGCAGTTTTTCCCGATGAAAATACATGGCGAATGGACTGGCGGAGAGGCGGGGGGCGCGCTTTCGGTGAACTATTCCCACATAGATGCGGATGTCCCGGTAGAAATAAGACCCGACATTCCGCCGGGCTACACGCGAGTAAACCTCTCGCAAATCCGGAAAATGCTTGAACAGCCATGACGCCCGTCCGCTCTGCCTTCTCTATCCGCAACAGTCTGGCGGCGATACTGCTGCCGGCGTGCCTCTGCTTCTCCGCGGCCTCCGCTTCGGGGCAGACTCGCGTGATAAAACAACTGGAAGACAAACGGAAATCGGCGCTGGAAGAAATCGAATGGACCTCCCGGCTGCTCGGAGAAACCCGTTCCTCCGCCCAGTCCTCGCTGAACCGGCTGAACCTGCTCGCCGGGCAGGTGGCCGCCAGGCGGCAGATCATCGACCTGCTCAATCAGGAGATTTCCCTGATGGACCGGGAGATTGGCGGCATGAACGCCGAACTGGGCGAACTGGGTGAAGACCTGGGCGCGATCCGGATCAAGTATGCCAAGTCGCTGCAAAATATTCATATCCGCCATTCGATCCAGTACAAATGGTATTTCGTCCTCTCTGCAGAGACTTTTACCCAGTCCATCCGGCGCATGCGCTACCTGCGCGAATATTCCGGCCAGCAAAAACATCAGGCTTCCCTGATCATAAAAAAACAGACGGAAATCAACCTGAAACAGATGGAGATAGAACAGGCGCGTACCGAAAAACTCTCGCTGCTGGACATTCGCGAGAAGGAAAGCAGCCAGCTCCAGACGGAAGAAGCCGAGCAAAAGGCCGAAGTCAGCCAGCTGACCCAAAAGCAAAAGGACTTGCAGACGGAACTGAGTCGGAAGAAAAAGGAAGCGGAAGCCATCGACCGGCAAATCGAAAACCTGATCAATTCGGAAATGAACCGTGCCATGGCAACCGACGCCTCGGCGGGTGGCAGCAAATCGGGGAAAAGAGGCGCTGCCCCGGAAAGCGGCTTCCTCGACACAAAGGAAGAACGGCAACTCTCCTCTAGCTTCGCCGCCAATCGCGGACGGCTACCCTATCCCCTGACCGGCAAATACAAGATCGTCTCGCCATTCGGCGAATTGCAGCACCCCGAACTGAAACACGTCCGGACGTATAACAGCGGGATAGACATTCAGACAACATCCGGCACCGAAGCGCAGGCCGTGTTCGGCGGGGTGGTCACGGCCGCCTTCACGGTCGAAGCGGGCTATAACCACTGCATCATCGTCCGCCACGGGAAATACTTGACGGTATACGGCAATCTCCGTGCCGTCTACGTAAAGCAGGGCGACAGGGTTTCCACCCGCCAGAAACTGGGGAAAATCTCCACCGACATCCACAACGCTACCATCCTGCACTTTGAAATCCGCAGGGAAAAGGAAAAACTCAACCCGCGACAGTGGCTCAATTAGCAGGGCGAAGATGATACTTCGCACGGCATGGTTTTGTGCGCGATTATCATTAAAAATGGAAATCATTCCGTCTGTCATCCTTGCTGACGGTTGCCGGCCAGAGGGGTAATCTGTGCGGGGGAATGGCTGTCTTCCTCGCCGTCTTTTCCCCACTTGACGGTCTGAATATCGAAATGGATACGGCTCTCCCTGATGATCCGTTCCAGATCGGGAATCCCGCAGGAAGCCACCTCCTGTTTTCCGCACTGGGACACCCGAAAAATTATTTTGCGGCAACCCATCTGACGACCATATCGTAGAGTTGCTGTTGCTCAGCGTCCATATTCAGGAT
>JAIRXI010000422.1 GCA_031268395.1 Tannerella sp.
AAACCAATATTTTATAACTGCATCACTATTAGGGATATTACATGATGGGGTACAACCGATACCCCCGCATTTCACCACATATAGGGGGTAATTTTTACCAAGTTGGGTTAAATTTTCCTTCACGCCCAGGATGGAAGAGGCAAACAGGTAATCTCTCGCAAAGTTGGAAAGGACGAACGTCGGGCTGCGGGTCGTCATATTGGCGGCCATCCACCGCGTAATTTCCGACAGGTTGTGAAAACCGTCGGCTACATTTGTTCCGTTGACGGCCTGGCTCACGGCCGGGTTTCCGTTGATGTAGAGCGTGTAGGACGTTCCGTTCTGGAAAACGTGGATCGCGTGCTGCGCTTTCTGCGCCGGCGTGATAAACATGCCGCCAGTGTCGAGGCGTCCCGCTTTCCGTTCCGCCAGCCCCTTTTTTCCCTTCGCTTCCATTTCGGCCTCGAATTTTTCGATGTTTTTCCGGTAGATGCCCGGGCTGTCGGAATATTCGGCTTCCTGCGCTTCTCCGTTTACGTACCATGTCCGGCTGGCGATGAGCAGTCCGGTTTTGTCGAGCCGGGAAAGCCTGAGCAGGGTTTGCTTCAGGGCGTTTTTGTTGGCCAGCGCAATGGCGATTTGGGCATTCTGTGCAACATATGCGATGGGCGTTTCCGACCGGCTTGTGCGTCCGTCGGCGCGGGTAAGCGGGCTGGACAGGCCGGCGCCCACGGTGGCATAGTTCCACATGTCCGCTGCCGTTATGGCATCGTGCCCCCGGAGAGGCATGAAGTATTTATAGCGCGTGGTCAGTTCGTCGAACATCTTTTTATCGATAAGGCCTGCTTCCAGCATTTTTTCCAGAGAAAACCGGTTGGCCGCACGGGCGCGCTTCCAGAACTCGTCGATCAGCGCCGTCCCCGCCCTGGCCTCAAAATCCGCAACGCAGTCCTGCGCGCTCCGGCCGACTTCCTTTTCTACGGCCAGGACGCCGGCGTAATCGGTCCGCGGCGTCTTCCCTTCGCTAATATCTCTTTGGGTCATGACCACATTCCGCTCCGGGCCGTGCTTGAGAATAATATAGTTCTCCATATCCCGCAGCGAAAAGCCTTTCGCCACAATCCTGTTTGCCGCCTCATCCATCGGCTGATGGTAGTGGCTGTTGTAAAATTCCAGCTGGGCGTCGTATTTTCCGGGCAGGCTTGCGGCCTGCAAATAGAAGTCGTTGTGATCCTTTATCTCTACTCCCTTTTCACGAAGAAGATCAAGAAATTTCTTTACGGCCAGGTAGTTGTCTTCATAGACTTCGCGAAGCCGGAAGGCAAGGGTATTGATTTTTCTGTCAAGCTCCCGTCTGTCGGCTTCGACCGAAGGCGTCGGGGAGGACTGGGCGGACGGCTGGGACGGCAGGGTCTGAAACCGGATGTCGCCGGTTTCTTCCCGTTCTGTTTCCCTGTTAAGGGAAATAATATCATCCACCACATAGACGGTTCCGTTTTTATCTTTCAGCACATTTCTTGGCCGTAAATCCGAAACGGTATATTTCCCGTCAGTAAATGTATGGTCATTTACCTGCTCGAATCCGAGCGACTGCATGTAGTCCGATATTTCCCGTGCGGACGCCTGTTCCGCATCAACAACATAATCCTGTTTTAAGACCGGCTCTACGTATGGTGCGCGGTTGGCGCCGCCGTCTATTCCGGTAAATCCGACCAGCTCATAGCGGGTTTCGGGAAACAGTTCATTGTGTTTTCCGATACTTTCAAGTAATTGGGATATGCTGTTTTGAGAGTTGAACAGGTTATTGCTTTTATAAATAACACCTTCATCGGCATTATAAATCAGTGTGTTTTCATTGCCGCCGCCCTGATGTGGCCTTCCAAGAGAATACAGGTCGTCTATCCAAAGACCTTTTTCTTTGGCGTAATCAAAAGCTATTTGCTTTTCTGCGTCTTCTCTTTCGGGTCTCGACAATTTAGAAGCGTTTGCGCCTGTGCCGTTTCGTAACTCATTGGCGACCTCTTCGATTCGACTATGTGTTTCATTGCCGCCTCGCTGTTGCGTTTGTGCGCTTCTGTCAGATACGGATGTTTCATTGTTCACATTATTATTTTCGGCAAAGGTATCATTTGTCTCCGAATTGTCCAAACGCTTACGCCCATTTTTGCTTCCCTGATGGCTCGCTGCCTGTCTAACATCGTTTGTTGCACTTTCACTTGCTCTATTGTCCGAGGCTGTTTTGCCCATACTATTGTCTGTTTTAATCCTTCCTCCACTTGTTCCCTGTGAAAATTGTTTAGATATTTCCGTTCCATCCGTACTCGTTTTTTGTTCAAAATTATTGTTTTTATCCTTGTCTTCCAAATTTTTTTTATTCCATTCGGCCATACGTCCGGCAAAGTCGATAATATCACCGTTGAAAAAGGGTTGTGTTTCTTTATTTTCCGGTGAATGTTCTCCGGATTCACTGCTTGTTTCGGACTCATTAGCCCCCAGGTTGTCATAAAGGAAAATCCGGTCTTCACGGGAAACGTCTTCGTCTTCCTGTGCTTCGGCCCTGATACGTTTCATCTCCTGTGCGTTCGCCTCCGTTATGCCGCTTACATCAAAGTCATAATCCGATTGACTGGCATACTCGGTTTTGCTTTGCGCTCCCGTCTGATCGTTTTGCTGACTTCGGGAAGACGTTATTTCTTTTCCGCCCGTCAATTCCCCGACCGCATGTCCGGTAAAATCATCCAGCGTCATGCGCTCAATATCAAGGCTGTTTTTCGGATCCATTCCAAATAAATGCTCCTTTATCCATTTCCAGACATTATTCAGCCATGCCCGTATTTGAGCAAAGCCCAGTATATCCCCGCCGTTTGCCATACTCTCCCCTTTGTCGCCAATGGCCATTGCCAGCGCTTCGTCAACCTTCTGCTCTTCCGAAAGGCCCGCATAAGCAGGATTGTCGTCTACCTGTTTCCAGTAAGGAGAGTTTTTAATGAGCGCGGCGCCTTTTTTCCACAACTCCGGGTTGCTATCTTTTATAAAGTCGTTCCACAGATGCCCGAATTCGTGAATCGGCGTGTTGGCGTTCATTTTGTCGGGATCAAGGTAAATGTCGCCTTCGGGCGTAACAAAGCCGTAGACTTCGCCCTTCGGAGTGGACATAAGACGAAGCCCCGTTATCGGTTTAATCCCGTTTTCATAATAGTTGATTATATCATTGATTACCCGCTCCGGATGCGCATGGTAGTATTCAACGCTGTGTTCGGTGTTATAATTGCCCGGAGTGGAAAAATCAACCATTACATTGCCGTCAAAAAAACGGATGTATCTTTTTAATGTCCTTATCTGGTCGGCGGAAGGCTTTCCGGTTATTTCAAACCCGCCCGATTCGGGAGAAAGCCGGATATTTCCCATGGCCATAAAGCTGACCAAATCCACATCCGCGCCAATTTCATCCCCAATGCCCGATATATCCCTGTGATCCATCGAACGCATACCCGGATTTCCGCCATTCCTCTTTTCGGAAAAGTCAAGCATTGTTCCGTCGGGCAGCATGTATCCTGCTTCGCCAAAGTCATCGGTTGTTCCAAATTCATTTTTTGCAGCTTCGATAAGTTTATTGTCGACTGGAGTTTTCGCGTTCACTTGAGTTTGTTTTGTATTCAAGCCTGAAACTTCGTCGCCAACTTTAAGAGCTTCCCATCCCGGATAAACGGTGCGCGAATACCAGTTGCCGTTTACCTGTATTTGTTCTTCGGTAGCATCCTCCACTGTCGGCAAGGATTGCTTTCGTGCTTCCTGATTCTTCTCCAGATACTCCCGCATCTTAGTCTTATCGGTAATCACATTCCTCGCCAGCCCGGTCTTTTTCAGCCACTCTATCAGTTTTTCCCATGTCTTTAGGAGAACGGGCTGCATTTTTTTGTCGGAAACATGCGGTTTTTCGGACGGGAGTTTGGGATTCTCAAATTCCTGCACTATCTTTGTGGCGGAATTTAACTCTTGATTATTTACTGCATCCGCAATGGGAGCGGAAGTGCCTAAATAATCAAGAGTTTTTTCTTTGTTGGAATAAAGCAGTTTTCCATTATTGATCCAGTCAATAATGCCCTTGTTGGCCTTCCCGTAAGCAGAGGTTACAAGATTAAAATCAACCTCCCTGTTGACCCCCAATTCAATAGATGCCAGTATATTATTCCCGTTGACATTTAATTCCGTCAATATAGCGTGACTTCCATCCCGACTACCTTTAAATACAGTAATCGGATTGGCTAACGCTCTCGGCAAGTCTTTCAAATCCGACGGGTTAAATCCGTGTTTTTTGGCCTTTTTGATAATCTTGTTCCCATAAAGCCTGTAAGGTCTGTCTTCGACGCCAG
>JAIRXI010000423.1 GCA_031268395.1 Tannerella sp.
TTGTGGGCAATCGCGCCCGCGGTTGTGCGGGGTTGTGGGGGTTGGAGCCCATGGCCGCCTGCCTGTTGGTGTAACACCCTCTTCCCCCCCCCCCCCCCCGCACTGTGCTGTAAATCAGCGTTTAACATTCCGTTTTGGACGGTCTCCATTTTTTTTGGAGGGCGGGGACGGCGTGTCCGGCATGTTTCCGCGTACATCGGGAGCATCCGGAAATCGCGGGAAGACCGTTGCAGCGGGAGGACGTTTTCATTTGAAACGGAAAACGGCTTTCCGCAAAGAAAGAAAACCTTCCTGCAACCCTGGGCGACCCGGCGATTCAATCGAAAATCCCAAACAGACCTGCGGCAGCTCAGCAAACTTTGCGAAACGCCCAAACAGACTTGCAGCAGCTCAGCAAACTTTGCGAAACGTCCAAACAGACTTGCGGCGGCTCAGCAAACTTTGCGAAAGCCTCAAACAGACCTGCGGCGGCTCAGCAAACTTTGCGAAACGCCCAAACAGACCTGCGGCAGCCCAGCAAACTTTGCGAAACGTCCAAACAGACCTGCGGCAGCTCAGCAAACTTTGCGAAACGCCCAAACAGACCTGTGGCAGCTCAGCAAACTTTGCGACACCCTCTCCCGAAACGGGACGGGACTGTCCGGATCACCTGCAATTCATAATTCATAATTAATAATTCATAATTAGCAATTCTCATTTCACAATCCGTAATAAACAATTAAATATTAAACATCATGAACATCGGAAAAATTTATTTTGGACGTCTGCGCAACGAAGCGCACTATGAATTTTTTGTCGTATTCGGGAATCTGCTGATCAAGTTCCCGAGTGTAATGGCGCTGATCAGCATGTTTTACCAGCGGTTCCTGCAACTGCTGGAAAGGGAAAGCTGGCTGGTGGATTCGGGCAAAAAGAGTCCGCTGACGGAGAAACTGGCCGACGCCGACAGACGCATCGACCGCGACATCTCCTCCATCCGTGACATCATCCGGGCGGCGCTGAATCATTTTGACCAAAGCGTCGCCGAAGCAGCCAAACAACTGTTTATCCACCTGAAGAAATTCGGAAGCATCCGCGACAAACCTTATGAGGAAGAATCCGCCGCCGTGCAGTTGCTGGTCCGTGACCTCCGGACAACCTTCGCTACACAGGCGCAGGCCGTCGGCATCGCACCGTGGGTGGACGAACTCGAAAGCGCCGAAGCCGAATTTACCACCCTCTTCGAGCAGCGTAACACCGAAGCCGCCGACCGGCCGCAGGACAGCATGAAAGACGTCCGCCGCGAAATGGAAGACCTCTACCGGAAAATGACCGGCTCTATCCAGAACGACCTCAACGTGAACGGCGACGCCACCTGCGGCGAATTTACCGTACAGCTCAACGAAGAAATAAAGTACTTCAACGAGCACACGCACCACCGCACCAAACGAGACATCGCCGAAGCTACGGTCGCCTCCATCCCCGATCAGGACTATACCGGACAGCCGATCACCTTTATCCCGGAGGTCTGGTACGAACACCGGCCGCTGGTCTTTGCCTCCGACTTCACCGTCACCTACCGTAACAACATCCTCCCCGGAAACGCCGAACTTACCCTTCACGGCAAGGGCGACTTCAAGGGAAAGAAAACCGTCACCTTCAACATCATCGGCATCGCATAAATCACCGAACGGCAATCTCAATATGAATGACTGATGTTACGCACTGCAACAAATTCCATACCGGCAAGCCCGCGTCCAAAGGACGTTATTTTCATAACCGCAGGTCGGCGACCTGCGGCGAAAGAGCCGAACATACTGCGGCTGCCATACCTTCCGCCGGCTGTGCGTTGCCTGTCTGCGGTTATGAAAATAACGCCCTTCGGGGCGTGTGGGCCTGCCGGTGTCCGGCACAGTGGATGCGTATGAGTGAATGATATAAAATAAACAGGATAACCGTAGAGACGTTGCACACAACGTCTCTGCCACCCGTAATTACTAAACCCCAAAAATTAAAAGTATGAAAAAGTTTAAGCTGAAATTTGTTGCGATCGCGCTGTTTGCGTTCGCAAGTGTATTTGTATTCAATTCC
Source organism: Tannerella sp. (assembly GCA_031268395.1). Taxonomy (GTDB): domain Bacteria; phylum Bacteroidota; class Bacteroidia; order Bacteroidales; family Tannerellaceae; genus Tannerella. The sequence continues at coordinate 2,071 of JAIRXI010000423.1, forward strand.
TGCAAGGACAACAGTCCTGCAGAGAATCCCGCAGAAGAACCCGCGGACGAACCCGCGGACGAGGAGCCGGCACAGATCACATTCCCGTATCTCGGAACGCTTCCCGCTCTCGGCATTGTGCCGCACCTGCAAAACGTAGTCAATTCCCAGCTCTCCGCTCATCCCGATCTGAAAATCGCAGTCTTCCATTCCGACGCATCTGAGCTGAACGACGCCGAACGGCAGGCGGTGAAGGAACTCTTTGACGCCGGCGGCGTAGTGGTTGCGACAGACGTGGGAGCCAAAGACGCGGCGGGACTGAAGGAACTCCTCGGCGAAGACTGGGCAGTCCTTCCCGCCTCCGGCGACTACCATTACGACTTTTATGCGCTGACCGCTCAAAACGCCCATTATTTCCAGCCGAAACTGGAGGTCGAAAGCACCGTGGAGATCACCTACGGAAAAGAAGAAGGCGAAGAAGAAGGCGGAGAAGCAGTCGACAGAAGCTGGGAGGCGTTCGTTGCCTACGCCGGAGAAGAAGCAGCCGCCGAGGGCGCCGACCCGCCGACGGAAGAGCAGCTCCGGGAAGCCTGGCAGGAACTCACTGCCGAAAACGCAAACGGCGCAGGCGAAGAAACCGTCACCGAAACCGTGCAGCCGGTCTACACCTATAACGACCTGTCGGACGTCATTGCTCCCTTTGCCACGTGGCTGGACAACTTTGTGCTCAATCGGGACAACAATCCCGCGCTGACGGCTGATCCGACCGACATCTCAGTGCTTATGACGGCTCAGACCTATACATGGAACCAGACATGCTACTTGACCAGCAAGCTCAAGTCAGGCGAAACTTTCGACAAAACAATCACCTATACTGTCAATCAATACATTTGGGCGCTTCATTCCATCAACCAGCACAGGGATTATTATCTGATTCGCGAAGAAATGGTACTTCCCAATGGCAATGTATGGCAAGGCCACTGGAGTAAATATCATTTTCCTTACAGATGGAACATGGTGGCCGCCTGGATGGCTGATGTCGGACTGAATCACTGGATAACTGACGGCTACCACCGAGAACTGACTTATGATAAGGCATCGGTACAGCAGACTTCGCCCCAAACGGCGAACAATGTCACCACCGTGACCAGCGGCCTGTCATTGAGTTTAACCGGAACGGTCGCCTTCAAGCCGGCAGGGGGACCCTCTGCATCCGTTTCCGGGAATCTTACATACAAGGAAGAAAAATCGTATACGATACTGGATGTGGCGGTGACCAACCAAAGTTCGTCGAACGGGCCTAATGCATACTGGCAATACGTTACGCAGAAGGTGCCCAAGCCAAATGCGATCAGTAGCAACTTTTCCGAGCCTGCCACGCTGGCTGTCTCCACGGCACAGTTTTTTCACTACTGGTTCTGGACGGTGGACAATCCCGGCGCTAATGATCAATTTTGGATAACTAGCAATATTTATCCAGTTTGGGAACTAAGGCAAGCCAATTCCCTTTATGGAGGAGGTTATGCATATATCCGGCTTCATTTAAATAGGAATTTCGAATATGGCATAATCCCTCCCCCCCGTACCGCCCCCGCCCAGTAATGAGGAACGGTTCATCATGACAATCCCAAAAATCGAATGGAGATAAGGCAGGATAACCGCCGTCATGGCGACTGCAAAGCACGAAGCAGGAAGCAATCCGGACTAATTTGTCCCGGATTGCTTCTCTGCGTTCGTAATGACGGCACACCGTGTACCGTCCTTGCGAGGGACGAAGCAATCCGGGCTAATTTATGTGCCGAAATGTCTGCCGGCCGTTCTGCTCACATTCCGTCCCTGCCGGGACGGGTTGACGGGTTGGTCGTGTGCTCTTCTACCAACATTCCGTCCCGGCAGGGACGGGCCGTATGGCGTGCATTCCGTTTTCTGTCAACATACCGTTTCCGTCGGGACAGCATTTGCGCATTTACAGAAAAACAAAAATCCTGCAATGATGGCACACCGTGTACCGTCCTTGCGAGGAACGAAGCAATCCGGGCTAATTTACGTGCCGGATGGCCTCTCAACCGTTCCTCAAAAAAAGAAAAACAAAAATCCTGCAATGACGGCACGCCGTGTACCGTCCTTGCGAGGAACGAAGCAATCCAGGCTAATTTACATGCCGGATGGCTCTTAACAGCTCCGAAAAAACAATTTCCAAAACAGACTTCCATCAAATATATTTAAACAACTACAATATGAAAAAGATTCGATTACTTCTGATATGGACCCTGTCCATACTGACGTTCCTGCCGGCATGGGCGGAGCGAGTAGACATTGAGAAGGCGGAGAAAGTGGCGCGTTCCTATGCGCGCACCTCCCCGCAGCTGACCTCGCGCCGCGACTTCCGGCACACCCGCACCGTCTCCCGGCGCGTGCACCGCAACCGTCCCGGACTGCGCAGCGCGCAGCAGCAGGACGAACCCATGTACCACGTCTTCACGATGAATGGCAACGGGGGATTCATCATCATTGCCGGCGATGACGCGGCCAAACCCGTTCTCGGTTATTCCGAAGAAGGTACTTATGACGAATCCAACCCGGCGCTCGCCTACTGGATGGAAACACTGGCGGAAGAAATCGCCGGCGCCATCGAAAGCGACGTCGAGCAGGACACACAAACCAAAGCCGAATGGGACGCCTTCGAGAATGAAAACAACATCTCGCTCCGGGCTTCCGGCGACTATGTCGACCCGCTCGTAAAAACAAAATGGAACCAGGGATCGCCCTACAACGGCCAGTGCCCGTCGGGTACGGTGACCGGATGCGTGGCCACGGCCATGGCGCAGATCATGAAACACCACAATCACCCGACAACGGGCACCGGCTCGCATACGAATAAAAATAATACCTCCCTGTCCGCCAACTTCGGAAGTACCTCCTACGGCTGGAGCGCCATGACCAGCACGTATCCCTCAAACGCAGCGGCCGCCACGGCCGTCGCCACGCTGATGTACCACTGCGGCATCAGCGTGGACATGAAGTATGGCTCCACCAGCGGCGCCTATTCGCAGGATGTGCCCGGCGCCCTGACCACCTGTTTCGGCTATGACCAGGGCATCCGCTATCATACCCGCAACACGTATCCGTACACGGAATGGCTCGCCATGCTCAAAACCGAACTGCGCGACAACCGTCCCGTCTATTACAGTGGATACACCCGCGACGAAGCAGGTCATGCCTTCGTGTGCGACGGATACGACACCGACGACCTCTTCCATATCAACTGGGGATGGGGCGGCACTTCGGACGGATTCTTCCGGCTGGCCGCCCTGGATCCCTACATCCAGGGCATTGGAGGAGGCAGCAGCGGTTTTAGCCACAACCAGGCCATGATCACCGGCATCCGGCCGGCCGCCGGCGGAACGGCGGCCTCCATTCAAATGGGCGTGGACGCGGTTTCTCCCGGAAGCGCTTCGCTTGCCTCCGTCACCGATCCTTTCAACGTATCTGCCCGGAGGTTCAGTAACACAGGTTCCGTTCAGATAAACACCATATTCCTTGGCCTGATGCTCTGCAATCAGGACGGAACCTACCGCAGCCACAAGACGTCGTCGCGAAGCTTAAACCTGTCCCCGATTTCCTACTACCCCACGTTGACGCTTTATACCAACTATCAGCTTCCGGCCGCTCTGCCGGCCGGGACATACAAACTTTATCCGGCATACAGTACGGTATCCGCACCGGCACAGCCGGAGATTATCTCCGGTGATAACGGGGACAAATACGTTACGGTGGTCGTCCGGAGCGACGGCACGGTACTCCTGTCGAGCGATTCCCCGATGCCGTCCCTGACGCTGAAGTCGCTAAGCACGGTCGGGAGTCTCTATAAGAACAAGAAGGGAATCTTCACCGCCGTAATCGCCAACAGCGGAGCGACGGACTACAATGCCGATCTGGTTCTGAAACTGGGCAGTCAGACGGTGGC
>JAIRXI010000326.1 GCA_031268395.1 Tannerella sp.
CTCATCAGCTCCGGGTTTCAATAAAGTCTGGTTTCGCTGGCTTCTCAATGCCGACCCGCGTATAACTAAAACCGTAATTTACTGGAACGACAATAAGGATTCGACGGTGGTAGCTGTTGGCCGTGCAATCAATCAGCCTGATTATCACGAGGCCACTTTTGCAGTGGCCGAAGGCTCATACGTTTTCAGGTTTGTATCAAAGGACGACGATGGTAACAGGTCGGTTAATACTGCAACATCCGAAGCGTCGGTCAATATTTACGGCGAAAGATACAGGCAGGGATTGCACGCACGCGGCATTTCGTCAGCCGACTCAACCGCTATTGCCTGGTATAACACCGAATCGACAGTGTTATATACAACCGTAACTTATACGGATATAAACGGTGCGCATGTGGTTCTACGGGTCGAAAATGAAGAAATGGAAACGTCGTTGCCGGATGCCGCCCCGGGCATAACGGTAACGGTTGTGACGGCTTTTCTGCCGGCAGGCGGCCTTGACGAAGTTGAATCTCCGCCCAGAACGCTGACCTTATAACTTGCAGGATGACTTCTACTTTTATCAATATAAGGTTCTTTATTTTGTATGTGATTTACATTTCCGGAGATCGAGCGGAATATTGATGCTGTGCCGGAGCAGAATCCGGGATACGCAAATTAATGCTGCACACAGTATAATAAAAACCGGAAGGGTGGCGTTATTTATGAAGAGAAGACAGAATGATGCCATCCCTCCTTTTTTTGAGAATCAACAGAATTATGAAACACGAATGAAATAAGACAAGCCATGAGAAAAAGACAATTTTAAAGACAAATATTATTAACGATTTATACATTTTTATTATTAACAATTTATACATTTATTATGACAACAAGATTAAAAAAACAGATCGGAACAGTATTAATGCTGTTTGCCGTTGTGTGCCTGATTACATCGTTCACATCAGGATCAAAACCGGATTCTAAATTCGGGAAAGTGCAGGTAGGGGCTATTACATACAGTTATCGCGACATGCCCGACCGGTCGCTGCCGGCTATCCTTGATTACATCGTCCGCTCGGGAATCAGTTCCGTCGAGTTGAAGGGCGAGGCCGTCGAGGAATACGCGGGAATTCCCGCTCAGGGACAAAAGGAATGGCGTGCATCCGTCTCCATGGACAAGTTCAGGGAGATAAAAAAGATGTTTAACGCGAAAGGCGTTAAAATCCATATCCTGAAACTCCAAACGTTCGGCTCGGACGAAGAGATCGACTACGCTTTCAATGTCTGCAACACATTGGGCGCCATGGGTATCACGACGGAGGTGTCCCTGGACGCCGCCAAAAGGCTTGCCCCGTTTGCCGAGAAGCACAAATCGTACATTATCTTCCACAACCACTGCCAGTCGGGTGATCCGGAATTCAGCTACGACCCGATACTTGCGGTGAGCAAAAGCATAATGCTCAACTTCGACTGCGGTCATTATTTCGGCGCTACAGGGCAAAATCCCTGCGAAATGATAAGAAAATACCACGACCGCATTACCAGCCTGCACCTGAAAGACAAGACCAGGCCTGCGGAACAGAGTTCATGCGGGGATAACCGGTCGTGGGGACAGGGACAAACGCCGGTAACGGAAATACTGCAGCTGATTAAAAAAGAGAAATGGCCCATCTTCTGCGACATCGAACTTGAATACGGCATCCCGTCCGGTTCCGACCCGGTCACGGAGGTTGGTAAATGCGTTGATTTTTGCCGTCAGGCATTGTCTGAAAATGAGAGGAAATGAAAAAAAATTTAAATAATAGAATCATGACAACACGTAGAAATTTTTTAAAGACAGCGACGCTGGCATCAGCCGGCTTGGCAATGAATGGTGTGCGGTTGAACGCATCAAGTTATCGTCAGATTATCGGAGCCAACGAAAAGGTCAATCTGGCATGTGTGGGAATCGGCTTTCAGGGAGGTGGAATAATTAAGGAGTTTGCGAAGACGGGACTGGCGAATGTGGTGGCGCTGTGCGACATCGACATGGGTGCCAAACATACGCAGGAAATAATGAACATGTTTCCCAATGCCGCCCGTTTCAAGGATTTCAGGGAGATGTTCGAAAAGTTTGGCGGTAAATTCGATGCCGTGTGCGCCGGCATTCCCGATTTTGCACATTATCCGGTGGTGATTCAGGCCATTAAGGAGGGGAAGCATATCTATGTTGAAAAACCGATGTGCCGCACGTTCCTGGAGGGCGAACTGATGATTGAGGCAGCGAAGAAATATCCCAGGATTGTTACCCAGATGGGCAATCAGGGACATTCGGATGGCAATTATTTTCAGTTTAAGGCGTGGAAGGAGGCCGGTATTATAAAGGATGTGACGGCTGTCACCGCTCACATGAACGGCTCCCGTCGCTGGCATGGCTGGGATTCTCGTATCTTCAAGTATCCGTCGCCGGAGCTGATGCCGGCGGGAATAGATTGGGATACCTGGAACATGGCCATGCCGTATCATGAGTTTAATGAGAAATATCACTACGGAAACTGGCGTTGCTGGTATGACCTGGGAATGGGCGCTTTGGGCGACTGGGGAGCGCACATCATAGATACGGTGCACCAGTTCCTCGAACTCGGACTGCCTTACGAGGTGAATCCGCTGATGCTGAAGGAACACAACGACTATTTCTACCCGATGTCTTCCACCCTGCTGTTCCGCTTCGCAGCCAGAAACAGTATGCCGGCGCTGGATATTACATGGTACGACGGACAGGACAATATACCTTCCGTTCCGGAAGGTTACGGCGTGTCGGAGATAGACCCGAACATTCCTCCCGTTGCAGGCGGAAAACTTCAGCCGCTGAAACTTAATCCGGGAAAGGAAATATACAGCAAGACGCTGACATTCAAAGGCGGTTCTCACGGCGGCACGCTTTCTATCATACCCGAGGAAAAGGCGAAGGAGATGGCGCCGAAATTGCCGGAAGTTCCGAAATCTCCGTCAAACCATTATGCCAACTTCCTGCTTGCATGTCTGGGCAGGGACAAGACCCGTTCGCCGTTTGAGATTGCAGGCCCGTTGAGCCAGGTATTCTGTCTCGGCGTCATTGCGCAACGCCTGAATACGAAGATTGAATTTGATTCCGTGAAAAGGCAGATTACCAATAATCCGTTTGCAAACGCACTGTTGGCCGGAGCTCCTCCGCGTTCGGGATGGGAGGAATATTATAAGATTTAACTGACCGGCGATCCCGGCACAACAGCCGGCAAGGATTTGTTTAACGGCTTTTACGCTACACGGACAATACCAAGAGCCGACGTAACGGCTTATGCCGAGAGCAGGGGCAAAACCTATCTGGAATTTTATCCGGACAGCGTCCCGGCATCATAGGTTACAATAAACAGGAACGGAGAAATCATTGAAACAGTCCGGCCTGAAAGCGAAATTATAATTACAATTACAAACTACAAAAAATTAAAACCATGTTAAAGTATTCATTGAATGAGAATTTTCTGACTCCGGCGCCGAACGATTTTATGGCGGTGCCATCGGATGTGCGGGTGTATGATTTAAAAACAATCATACAGCGAATCGTAGCCCGTTACCCGGGTTTAACTCCTACTCAGATATCGGCGGCGATAGACGAGTTTTTTGAGGAAGTGTGCAATATCACCGAAAACGGCGATGGCGTGAACACTCCCCTTTTTAACACATTTCCGAGTATTTCGGGCGT
>JAIRXI010000032.1 GCA_031268395.1 Tannerella sp.
GTCGGGTCGGGATGGCCCTTCGGAGCGGAATTTCTGCAGGGCGACGAACGTTCGCAACTGATAACGCTGAGCAGTCGCAAGGTGACAGGTCCGGCGACCCTTACGGTCGAAACGGCAGAGCTATTGAAAGAAGCGGCGCCGGAAGGAACCTCAATGTACCGCGAAGCCGTCAGCGAAATACACTCAATATGCCTGGCGCCTGTGCAGATGGACGCGTTTACCCCTCCGGCATGGTTGCCATTTGACAGGGACAAAAGCACGTTGAGCATAGACCTGCCCGCAGGCGAACACATACTGTATACGGTAGTTAAAGTCACCGGTTTTCAGGCCGTCATCAACGGCGCACCCGGAGCGGCAGGACCGGTGTTGAATCATTACAACACACAGTCCGTCATGAAATTCCTCAACCGCATGTCGGATAAATTATTCCCCGCCATCAAAGGCATGAAATCGTTCAGGGCAATGTTCTGCGACAGCATGGAACTCGAAGGCGCCAACTGGTGTTCCGATTTCATCGCCGAATTTAAACGCCGCAGGACATACGACGTAACGCCCTATCTCCCCTTCATCCTCTACAAAGTAGGACACATGGGACGCCCGATCCAGGGAGCCGAAATCACCCGGCTGTCCGGAGCCGCGCAGGAAGAAGTTGCACGCGTGCGTTACGATTTCTTCGTCACCTGCATGGAAATCATGCGCGACCGTTTCCTGATTCCCTACACGCAGTGGTGCAACACGCACGGATACCGGTCGAGAGTGCAGACCTACGGACGTGAATTTCACCCTCTGGAAGCGTCCATGAACATCGACATACCCGAATGTGAAACCTGGATATGGAGCGGCGACGGCAGCGACAACCGCGATTTCGCCAAAAACCCGACCTACACCAACGTCAATAAATTTGTCGCCTCGGCAGCCCGTTATGCCGGCAAAAAGACAGTCAGCTGCGAAGAATCGACCAACACCTCAGTGGTGTTCAACATGACCCTGGAACGCCTCAAAATGTCGGGCGACATGAGCAACCTCTCCGGCGTAAACCACTCCATTCTGCACGGCTTCAACTACACGCCGCTCGAAGCGCCTTTCCCCGGATGGATCCGCTACGGCATGTATCTCAACGAACGCAACCCGTGGTGGCAGTACTTCCGCCTCTGGGCAGACTACAAGACCCGCCTCTCACTCGTCCTGCAGGAAACCGAGCCCTTCGCCGACATTGCCGTAATGCACCCGCTCGCCGACATGTGGACGAAATTCGGAACACAGCGCGACCCGTTCCCCGAACTGCACTATCCGGAATATCAGTATAAAGTGTGGGACGGTATCCACAAAAACGGCAACGCCTGCGACTATACCAGCGAAGCAATCATACAGAAAAGCGTCGCCGAAAACGGATTCCTGAAATACGGCAAACGCAAATACAGCACCCTTATACTGATAGAAGTCGAAACAATGGAGCCGGCAACCGCTTCGGCGCTGGCAAACTTCGTCAGGAAAGGCGGAAAAGTCATCTTCATAGGAAAAGAACCGTTCAAATCGCCGGGACTGAAGAACTATCGCAGCAACGACAAAAAAGTAGCGCAGACCATAGCCGCCATGAAACGCTCCAACCCCGCGCAAGTCTTCACGGCAGAAGCTCCGGCCGGCGACAATATCGTCGCATGGTTCAAAGGTGTACAGCAGCAATGCGGCATAAAACCCTACATGCAGATCGACCGCCCGAATGAATATGTCAGCCAGATACGACAGACGGCCGACGGCAAAGATATATTCTTTGTCTGCAACCGCAGTTCCGACGAACGGTTTGTCATCCAGGCCGATTTCCCCGACGCCAAAGGCTCGCCCTGGCTCTGGAACGCCGAAACAGGCGAACGCTACCGTTACCCAACCGTTTCAGGCAGCGCTCTGACGATCGACCTTCCTCCGGCAACTTCACAACTCATCGTGTTCGACACGGCAGCCGAAGGTCAGAACGCCCCCTCATTGCCCGCCGAAACCCAGGGCATGGAACCGACCGGCTGGACGTTGCGTATGGAACATATCAACGGCACCACCCAGGAAAAACACTTGCAAACGCTTACAGACATCGCCGCCGACGAAACAACCCGCTCCTTTGCCGGACATCTATTCTATGAAACGACCTTGAACGGCAGCGCGGCTAAATACCACTGGCTCGATTTGGGAAAAGTATACGGCGTGTCGGAAGTAACGCTGAACGGCGAAAAACTCGGCAGCCAATGGTACGGCAGACATCTGTACCGCATACCTGAGCATCTGGTCAGCGCCGGATCGAAAACCGTGCAGATAAAAATCACCACCACGCTGGGAAATTATTTCAAATCGAATCCCCAGAACAAGGTCGGACACGACTGGACGCGCGGACAGGCCTGGCAGCCGACAGGCCTGTTAGGGCCGGTCAGACTATTGTAAGAACATCCGTTTCGCAGTGGAAAGTATCGCCAAAGGACTACCCCGCTGGCGCCACCTTGCAGTCCGTGCCAACCGGTATCCGGCAAAACGGCACGGGCTACAAGCCCGCGCCAGCGAAGAGACTGCAATGACGAATTGGGACTTTTGAGACATCCCCTGTTTAGTTGTTATGTCGTTTTCTCCAATATGCGGTTCCCTGTCTAAATTATTTAAAATCCGTAAAGCGATTTGAAAAAGTTGTTTATTTGTGTATCAAGTATTTCATCAATATTGCCGTTTCTCTTTATTGATTCAATAATTTCTGCTGTTTTATTTGTGATGTCCGTTAAATCTTTTTCACCCGGCATAATAAATGGAATCTTTTTGATATAGTTCGCAGGATTATTGGCAGACGGGTTTATTGTACGAATCAATTGATTGCATGTGGGTGAATTGAAAAAAGCCAGTAAGTAACAGGTTAATTTTTTATCTTTCGGGAAAATTCCTACAATAGATTGGTCAAACAATTTATTTTCGATAAGTGAAGCGGTGATACTGCTACTGCTTATCATGGGAACGCCTATTCCGAATTTGAAGTAAAATTGAGGATTTTGAAATCTTGCTTTCTTATCGGTTTTGTAATGCTGCACAGCTTCTTTACTCCAGTTCATAAACCAGCCTTCAGGTTTCAAGTACTTTATATTTCCACCTTTTACAATGGGTAAAAAACATTTATCACCTTCAATACCATTAAGAATATCGGGAATGTTTTTATACTCTGCATTGATTGTATTAACATCAACTAAATCATAGTTCTTTCCGTTTTTTAAATCAGGACTGATTACTTGCAGAAACTTTTTGTCATTGCCGGAATAAAATCCTGTAACACAATGAGCAATATCGCCTGTTTTTAATTCCGTACATTTGATTGATTCGACGATGTTTGAGTTGTCTGCAATCAGAAAAGCATGGTCGGGATTTTCAAAAACCGTTTTTTGAATTAAAGACTGTATATTCAGTCTGCCATCCGTTGTATCGGTTAGTTGCTCTACAGTTCTAAATCCATTGACTGTTTTAAACCTGTTATTCAGACATTCTTTCTTATCATCGCACTTTTGAAGTGTGATAATTGATAAATTGGCATAACCGAAATTTACGCCGGGGAAAAAAGACGACGGAAATAAGGCTAATTCAAGAATCTTTGTCCTTGTTAATACATGTTTCCTGATGGCTTTGTGCATGTGAAGATTTAGAAATGTATCGGGAATGATAAATGACAAAATACCGCCGTCTTTTAAAAGTTCAATGCATCTGTAAAGAAACAATGTATAGGTTTCTTTTGCATAAATATCGGGAAACAGTTTTTTGAGTTTACTTCTTTTGTCGTAATCCTGCCATGCCCCATAAGGAGGATTGGCTATGATTTTGTCGTAAATTCCTCCGAAATGGGAATGAAAAATCAAGTCATTATCCAAAAGTGTATCGCATTGGCGAATATTGGCAGTGGAATAATTATAAAACTTATTTTGTAAAACCTTAAATGCACTGTCATTTAATTCATAAACATCAATATTTGCATTTTTATTTTTATCTAAAATAGCTTCAACAAATACACCGTCTCCGCCACAAGGCTCGAATATCTTATCTTCCGGTTTAAGTGAAAGTTTGCCAACCATATAGTCAACTATCGGTATTGACCTGGTATAAAATGCCTGAT
>JAIRXI010000306.1 GCA_031268395.1 Tannerella sp.
AGAACGCCCACCGGCCGGACCTACGATGCCCCGCCCACCGGCGCCGGCGCTCTCTATCACGGAAAGGCGGGAGATGAGATACAGGTCAAGTTCGCCATTTCCTATACCGGTATCGAAAATGCCCGTCGCAACATGGACGCCGAATGTGCAGGCTGGGACTTCGACGCCGTCCGGAAAGCTTCGCAGGAGGTATGGAATGAATATCTTGGACGTATCGACGTGAAGGGCGGAACCGCAGCGCAGCAGACCAAATTCTATACCGACCTGTGGCATGTCCTGCTCGGACGGCATAAAATCGACGACGTCTCCGGCGACTATCCCGATTATACACAGGGCGAACGGATCGGCTCGACAACGAAAAACGCCGTCCTGAAAATCCGTACCCTGCCAAAAAATCCCGACGGAAGCAGCCGTTTCCACATGTATAACTCCGATGCTTTCTGGCTGACGCAGTGGAATCTGAATATCCTCTGGGGACTTGCCTGGCCCGAAGTGCTGGACGACATGGCGGCCTGCCTTGTTCAGTATGCCGAGAACGGAGGCCTGCTGCCGCGGGGGCCTAACGTCGGAGGCTATTCCTTCATAATGACCGCCTGCCCGGCGACCAACCTGATCGTCAGCGCTTACATGAAAGGCTGCCTCACGCGCAAATCGCCGGAAACGGCTTACCGGATGATGGTCAAAAATCATCAACCCGGCGGCATGATGGGCGATCGGAAAGAAGTACAGTTCTATATCGACAACGGATACTGGCCCGGCAATGCAGGTATCACGCTGGAAATGGCATTTCAGGACTGGTCGCTCTCGCAGATGGCGTCCAGCATGGGAAAGAAGAAAGAGGCCGCCCGTTATCTGAAACGTTCTCACGGATGGACGGCGCTGTATCATCCCGACCATAAACTGATTTTCCCCAAAGACGCCAACGGCCAATGGCTTCACGACGATCCGCTCAGCGGCAACGGATGGGTAGAGGCTAATGCCTGGCAGGGCACCTGGTCGCTGTCGCACGCTATTCCCGAACTTGCGGCGATGATGGGCGGCAACGATGCCTTATGCGACAAACTGAACGAAGCGTTTGAAAAATCCGAAAAGGCCGATTTCGTTTTCGGATACGGCAACGGTTATGTCAGTTACGCCAATCAGCCGGGCTGCTCCAACGCCCACGTCTTCAGTCATGCCGGCAAACCCTGGATGACGCAATACTGGGTGCGGAAGGTCAAACAGCAGGCTTACGGCGCCGTCACACCCGACAAGGGGTACGGAGGACACGACGAAGATCAGGGTCAGATGGGCGGCGTCAGCGCTTTAATGGCTATCGGGCTGTTCGACATCCGTGGAACAAACGACCTCAAACCCATGTACGACATCACCAGTCCCGTCTTCGACGAAATCACTATCCACCAGAATCCAGCCTATTACAGCGGCGGAACGTTCAAAATCAAAACCTTCGGAAACTCGGCAACGAACTGTTATATTCAAAAAGCGGCGTTAAACGGCAGGACCTTCAACTCGTTCCGTTTTCCGCATGAGGATTTTGCCTCCGGAGGAACACTTGAACTTTGGCTGGGACCCGAACCGAACAAAAACTGGGGTGTAGCGAATTAAGGAGCTGTCGCATGGCAGAGGGAGCGTGTCAAAAGGACGCCGTTGAACGGAAAAATCTGCGGGAATCCATTCAGTCTGCGTTATCTGCGTGCGTTTGACACACCTCCTTCGCCGTCAACCGGTCAAGTTCGTCGAGCCATTGCGCCCGCTCCAGCGAGAAGGCCGTGTCGTGCAGTTGGACATGAGTCAGCATTTCCATGGCTTTCAGCCGCATTTCCCGTTGCTGTTCAGCGACGAGGTAACTTTCTTCCATCAATAGCCGGGCGGCTATTTCCATCCGTTGAAGACCGGCCATGTCCATGCCGTTCAGAAATTCACGCACTTCCTCCACAGACGCATTCAGCAGAAAGGCACGGTCGGTCTTCAACGAATCATACACGACCTGAACAAGTTGCGGATTTTTCCGGGCCGTATCCGCGTGGCGCAAACTGATGATCCGGGCAATCACCTTTCCCAGTTCCTCAATCTGTACCATGATGAAATCTCTTCGCAGCATATCATTTTCAGTAAAAATGTGTTATCAGCCTTGCAACGCTTCTGCTTCATTCCGTTTGAACGGTCGCAAGATTGGCGACCGTTGAACGTGCGTCACATTCGCTTTCTTCAAAAACAGGACGGGTATAACGGGAAACGGTTGATTGGTCGCGCCGAAAAAACGCCGCCCTCCTGTCGAGCGGGAGGCAGACCGTTTCATTTTCCCTGCGGACTTCGGTTTTTGTCAGTCCGTTTTCGGTTTGATAAATGATTATTTCCGAACGATTATCCATATTTTGCACTGCCGGCTTTAAAATTCAAGGCACAAAGATACGAATTATCCCAGCATGTCCATTAGACACTTCCTCCGTCGTGTCCGGGAGGCCCTCTTCCGGACACGACAAGGGAAGCGTCTAATGGACATTTCGGGATTATTTCAAGCCCGTCATCACGAATACGGCCCGGCACAGGGCCATTCTGAAAATTTTACCGGCCGGACCGGTCAGGAACTGCGTTTTGTTTTTCAAAGCGCGCTAATTTGGAATGATCCCTTCCATTTTGCCGAAGTTAAACCTGTGGGAATATATCGTATATTTGTGCACTGTTTTTGAATTAATACAATAAATCAACTGATTGCAAATGTGTACAACTATGACAAAAAAGAAAAGAATGCAACGGAGAGGTTTCTTCCTCCTGTTACAGTTTACCGTATGGGCTGCTTTGCAGGCGCAGACGCAGTTTTACGTATCGCCTGCCGGCAATGATGGTGCTGACGGCAGTCGCCAGCATCCCTTCCGGACGGTCGAACGGGCGCAGACCGAAGCCCGGACAACGCAGGGCGAAGTTGCCATTATCCTGCGGGAGGCCACGTACCGGCTCGCCGCGCCTCTCCGGTTTACTCCGCAGGACGGCTCTCCGGGCAAGTCGCTGGTATTTCGCGCCTTTCCGGGCGAGAAGGTGACTCTCAGCGGAAGCGTCAGGCTGGACAGCCTGCAATGGCAACCGTACGGGAAGAATGGCGTCCTGAAAACCCGCATTACCGGACGTCCGGTGATGGACATGCTGGTGGTGAACGGTGAAATACGTCCTGTGGCGCGTTACCCGAACTATGATCCGGACGCCCTCCGTTTCAGCGGGACGGCGGCCGATGCCACGGCGCCGGAACGGGTGAAAAAATGGAAAAATCCGGCCGGGGGATATCTCCATGCCATGCACGGCAGCGACTGGGGCGACTTCCACTACCGGATCACCGGCAAGGACAGGAAGGGCCTTCTCTCGATGGAGGGCGGCTGGCAGAACAACCGGCCTTCCGGCCTTCATGCCGCCAACCGGATGGTCGAAAACATCTTTGAAGAATTGGACGCTCCCGGCGAATGGTTCTACGATGCCGGACTGTCGACACTTTACTATTACCCGCTCGCCGGCGAAGACGTGAACGGCGCGTCTTTCGAAAGCCCGCAAATCAAGTGCCTGATCGAATTTCGCGGAGACCGGTCGACGCCCGTGCGTAACATCACCGTCGAGGGAATCGACCTGACTCAGACGTTGCGCACCTTTATGGAACCGTATGAACCGCTGCTCCGCTCCGACTGGACCATTTACCGCGGCGCCGCCGTCTTTTTCGAAGGGACCGAACATTGCGGCCTGAAAGACTGCAACCTGTACAACCTTGGAGGAAATGCCGTCTTTTTCAGCAACTACAACCGCCACGGCGAAGTGTCCGGTTCTCACTTTACCCGTATCGGCGCCAGCGCTGTCTGTTTCGTCGGCGATCCCAAGGCCGTGCGTTCCCCGAGCTTTGCCTACCCGGAGTTTGTTTCCGCGGCGGAACTCGACCGGGCAAAAGGTCCCAGATCAGACAACTACCCCGCCGACTGCCGCGTTTATGATAACCTGATTCACCGGATCGGACTTTACGAAAAACAGATTACGGGCGTGGAACTTTCGATGTGCCGCGCCATCACGGTGAGCCACAACAGTATTTACGACACGCCGCGCGCCGGCATCAACATCAGTGAAGGCACGTGGGGCGGACATGTCCTTGAGTTCAACGACGTATTCAATACCGTCAGGGAAACGGGCGACCACGGCTCATTCAATTCCTGGGGCCGGGATCGCTACTGGCATCCCTCCCGCCATACGCTCGATTCCCTGCTGACAACTGCCGGCCACAGGGAACTGGTTCTGGCCGACGCCATCGAAACGGTGACGATACGCAACAACCGGTTCCGCTGCGATCGCGGATGGGACATCGACCTCGACGACGGCTCCTCCAACTTCCATATCTACAACAATCTTTGCCTGAACGGGGGACTGAAACTCAGGGAAGGCTTCTATCGCGTGGTGGAAAACAATATCCTTGTCAACTGCACTTTTCACCGGCATGTATGGTTCAGGGAAAACGGCACCGTATTTGCGCGAAACATCGTCATGCAGCCCTATGAACCTCAGCCGCCTTCCGGATATGACACGCAAGGTACGCTGATTGACTGCAATATTTTTACCGACAGCCTCGCATGGAAAGTTGCGCGGGAGTATGGTACGGATATGCATTCCCTTGTTTCCAGGGTGCCGTTTGTCGATCCGGCGGCGGGCGACTTCCGGGTGTCCGGCGGGGCAACGGAGGTTTTCCGTACGGGATTCCAGAATTTCGACATGGATCAGTTCGGCGCAGTATCCGAACGCCTGAAAGCGCTGGCCGAACAGCCGGTCATGCCCGTTCCGGTCTACAGCGCCGACCTCTCCGATTCCGAAAGACTGACCTGGGAAGGCGTACAGATCAAAAACCTGGAAACCCTCGGCGAACGGTCGGCCACCGGAATGGATTCGGAACGGGGTGTATACGTCATTGCCGTGGCGGCCTATGGGGCGCGTATGATCGACTGGCTCAGGTCGAACGATGTGATTCTGGGATTTGCAGGCAAACCGGTTAACAACCTGACCGACCTGTTCAATGCCATTGCCGGAGCCAGCCTGAAAGAACCGCAGCCAATGACCGTCTTCCGCAGTCAAAAGGAACAGGTCATCACGCTTCCGGCCGGCATTATCGGCTCAAACATCCGGTAAATCCCTTCTGTTCTGACAAAGGGGGCTGTCCGGAATCCCGGACAGCCCCTGCTTTTTTTACAGTTCGGATTCAATCCGGTAATCTCCGGAACCGACTGCGTATACGGCGTAAGCTCCTCTCATTTCAATGAACTTGACGCCTTCGGCCGAAGCGATATTTTTTCCGCTTTCCATGACGGTATTTCTGTTTCCCGTCGGCACATACACGATGGCCGTCGAATTGCAGGGCACGGCAATCTCCCAGACAAACCGGCCGTCAGCCTTTTTCCACGCGCTTTTTATCAGTCCGTGCGCAGCCTGATAGGAGGCGGTAACGTAGTCCAGCCCTTCAATCGGGTAAGGCTTCATTTCGATCTGACTGAAGCCGGCGCCGTCCGGGCTGTTTTTGATGCCGCCGAGGTATTCGTAAAACCACACGATCAGGTCGCCCAGCAACATGACGTGGTTGTGGGAATTCATGCCCGGATCGGCCGTGTTGCCGTTCCAGAGTTCCCAGATCGTCGTTGCGCCGTTTTCAATCATGAATCCCCAACTCGGATAGGTGCGGTTCGTGGCAATCTTGAGAGCCATGTCCGCACGTCCGTTTTCGGACAGGCCGCGCATCAGCCACTGGATGCCTACCAGCCCGGTGCTGACATGGCCGTCGAACTCGGTCTCCGTCTTATCGACGATGTTCGCAAAGACGCCTTCCCGGTCGGCGTCCGCCACCATGCCGTAGCAGAGGGGCAGGAGGTTGGCCGTGACGGTGTTGTTGGCATACTGCCGGGTTTCCCTGTTGAAATACTTTTCGTTGAAGGCCTTTTTGATGACTTCCGCTTCCTGTGCAAAGGCGGCGGCATCGTCCGGCTTGTCGAGCAGTCCGGCAAAGCGTTCGAGCAGATTCAGCATCCGGTAGTAGAACGTGGTGCTCAAGACCGCCCCGTCGGTTTTGCGCGTCGGGTCTTTGGAGTGGATCAGCTCCGGCTGTTCCGGCGGCATACACCAGTCTCCATACGTATCTTTCACCAGGATGTTGTCCTTCAGGTAATTTTTGCGCATGTATTCCATCCATTTCTTCATCGAGGCGTAGTGTTTGACGATCGGACGCATGTCGCCGTACTGTTCGTAGAGCATGTTGGCAATGATCAGATAGGTGCCCGGCCAGGTCATATTGTCGGAGTATACCTGCCAGTAATTGGGCGCCACGTCGGGCACGCTGCCGTCTTCGCGCTGCGCCTGTTCGATGTCGTCCAGCCATTTGGCATACAGGGCGCGGTTGTTGAAGATGAAACTTTCGCCATGCGATCCGACGGCGCGGTCGCCCAGCCATCCCATCCGCTCGTCGCGCTGTGGACAGTCGGTCGGCATCCCGCGGTAATTTCCCCGGATGCCCCAGTAGGCGTTGCGGTAGATTTGATTGATTGTCGGGTCGGACGTTTCGAACTGGCCGGTCTCTTCCATCTCGTCATACACGACTTTCCCCATGAAATCGTTGACGGTCGGGACGCCCGGATAACCGGTAATTTCCACGAAACGGAAACCGTGATAGGTGAACGACGGTTCCCAGCTTTCCGCCCCGCCTCCCTTCAGGACATACCTGTCGGTCACCAGCGCGCCGCGGATATTGTCCAGGTAAAGGGTTCCGTCCGACTTCAGCGCTTCGGCGAAACGCAGTTTCACGGCGTCGCCTTTCTTGCCGCTGACGTTCATCCGCAGCCAGCCGACCATGTTCTGTCCCATATCCAGGATGTGTACGCCGGAGCGAATTTCCCCGATGCTGACGGGCTTGACCGTTCCCATAACCTTAATATTACGGTTCAGCTGAGCTTCCATCACGCCGCCCGGCGCTTCCACCTGTCCGGCCTGCGTCCAGGCGGCATCGTCGTAGCCGGCCTCTGTCCAGCCGGCAAGTTCCATCTGCGCGTCGTATTCTTCGCCGTCGAACTCGTTGTTGGCGCGAATCGGGCCGTCGGCGGTGACTTTCCACGTGTCGTCGCTCGTCACGGTTTGCGTGCTGCCGTCGGCATAGGTGATTTCCAGCTGCACCCTCATTTTCGGAAAACCGAACTGGCGGGTGCCCGGGTTCCGCATCCCGAGGAAGCGGCCGTTGCCCAGCGTCACGCCGAGGACGTTGGCGCCTTTCGTCACGCGATCGGTCACGTCAAACGTGTTGTACTTGATCGTTTTCGTGTAGTCTGTTGGTGTGGGCGACAGCACCTGTTCGCCGATTTTAGCTCCATTGAGGAACGCTTCGTACAGTCCCAGTCCGCAGATATACAGGACCGCTTTCCTGACGGCCCTGTCTTCGGGCTGAAATTCCTTTCTGAAATAGCGGGCGGCCAGGCGTGTCCGGCCTTCCATCACGTCCTGCGGATCGCTTTTGTCCAGCCCCGTCCAGACGGCTTCCCAGTCCAGCGGGTGGAGCAGTCCCATGGTCCATGCGGCCGGTTCGCTCCATTCGGACGGCCCCCGGTTGGTAGCCACTTTTACTTTCCAGTAACATTCCGTGCGGCTTTGCAGTTCGGTCCCGTTATAGGGCACCAGAACCGATTCGCCGGAGCCGACCTGTCGCGAATCCCACAAGTCGCCTTCGTTCGCATTGAGTTTGTCCAGCGAGGAGGCTACAAGGATCCGGTAGCCGGTTTGCCGGATGTTCCGGCTGTCGGAAGCAAGCTCCCAACTCAGCCGGGGCGCATTCGGGTCAATCCCTTTCGGGTTGACCAGTCCTTCACAGCGCAGGCGGGTGACGTGTATCACGGCTTTTTCAGCACATGAAGTCAACAGTAAACCTGCACAAAAACATAATGAAATCAGTTTTTTCGTCGTCATGCCAAGATATTTATTTTATGGTGAATAATTCGGGGAACAAAGAAAAGAAAAAATTGAAAGAAACAGAAATTTCCGGACGATTTTTCTTTATTTTCTGCTTCCGAAGCGCGTATTCCGGTAGAGCGTATGTCAGAAGCACGCCGATGACGCGGATTTCAGCGATTTGCGCAGATTTTTTCTGCCCTTATCTGCGTAAATCATGCTGATCTGCGTCATCGGCGTGCTTCCGACGCACCCTCCATCCGGTTACCTGATCGCGTAAAAGACCCTGCTGTCTATTTTTATGTTTACAAATTCCCGGTGGGAGACGGTCAGGACGGCTGCATCAAATGTCCCGGCGGGCATTTCTTTCCGGACATCCAGCCCGTATTCCCGCCTGACGTCGGCGGGATTGGCCCAGGGGTCGCAGACAGTTACGCGCGCGCCGTATTCTTCCAGGGCCTTGACCACGTCTGCGGCCTTGCTGTTCCGGATGTCCGTGCAGTTTTCCTTGAACGTGATGCCCAGGACCAGAATGTCGGATCCCTTCACCTGTATGCCCTGTTTCACCATTTTTTTGACAACTTCGCCCGCCACGTATTCGCTCATGCTGTCGTTCATCCGCCGTCCGGCGAGGATGATTTCGGGATGGTAGCCGTATTCCTGGGCTTTTTGAGCCAGGTAGTAGGGGTCGACGCCAATGCAGTGTCCCCCGACCAGTCCGGGCTTGAAATGCAGAAAGTTCCATTTTGTTCCGGCGGCTTCCAGTACGGCATTCGTGTCGATGTCCATCCGGTCGAAAATCTTTTTCAGTTCGTTGACGAAGGCGATGTTGATGTCCCGCTGGGTGTTTTCAATCACCTTGGCCGCCTCGGCCACCCGGATCGAAGGCGCCGGATGGGTGCCGGCCTCGACGACGGATGCATACAGCCGGCTGACGATCTGCGCCGCCCGGGGCGTGGAGCCGGAGACCACTTTCCGTACCTTTTCCACCGTGTGCTCCCTGTCGCCCGGATTGATGCGTTCGGGGGAGTAGCCCGCCAGGAAATCGACATTGCATTTCAGTCCCGACGTGTTTTCGATCACCGGGATACAGTCTTCTTCCGTGGCGCCGGGATAGACGGTGGATTCGTAAATGACCAGGTCGCCTTTCCGGACAACCCTGCCCACCATTTCGCTGGCGCGGAGCAGGGCGGTGAGGTCCGGCCGGTTGTTTCGGTCGACCGGCGTGGGAACCGTGATCATGTAACAGTTACATTGTCGGATGGCTTCCAGGTCGGCCGAACAGAACAGCCCGGCACGGGTGTCGGGTGCGCTTTTCAGTACGGAGTGGAGCAGGGCATTATCCATTTCCAGCGTACTGTCGGTCCCGGCCATCAGTTCGTTTATACGTGCGGAATTTGTGTCGAATCCCACGACCGGGTATTTGGTCGCAAAAAGACGGGCCAGCGGTAAACCTGCGTACCCCAGCCCGATAACGGCTATGCTGATTTTGTTCATTCGTATACTTCCTGAAAAATGTGGCGTAAAGATAGGGACTTTTTTAGACTGAGGGCGAAAAACGGAGCAATGAATGATCAAGGAGGAATGATGGAACCTGCGTTTCGGACAAATTTTGCAGCGACGGATACAGGTATGAAAAACGGCCATTTGAAATGCGCTCACGGTTACACGCCGTTTATTTTTAGTTATTTAACTTAAATACCCCCCAAAACAGGAATATTGTCCATCTAAAAAATTTTTTGTCCATTTTTTTATCCGAAAAATACTCCTTTCTTTGCGGCGGAAATAGAAACGATACGGTCATGGAACGGGAAGAGCGGAAAAAGAAACCGGCTCCGCAACTCATGGCACGAAACAGATAGAAAAATGAAAGAAAAAAAAGTGGATATGAAGAAACTGTTTTTTTACGTGGCGCTGGTCGCCGGATTGTGTTCCTGCCGACAGACGGTAACCGAGACGGATCTGTCCGGAAAATGGGCGT
>JAIRXI010000360.1 GCA_031268395.1 Tannerella sp.
ATGACGACGAAGCAGATCAGCGGCAGGACAAAGGAGAAGCGTATCGACGACAGGCCGCTGAACCAGACAGCTTTGTCGATCAGCAGGCCCTGCATTGGAGGCAGGATACTGCCGCCTCCGATGGCCAGGATCAATCCGGCCGAGGCCAGTTTGGCTTCGTCGCCCATGCCCTTCAGGGCGATACCGTATATGGTAGGGAACATCAGCGACATGCAGGCCGAAATCGCAATCAGACTGTACAGTCCCGGCATACCGTGAATAAAGATCGCTCCCAGCGTGAAGATGCCTCCACCGATGGCGAGCGTTGTCAGCAGCATGCTCGGTCTGAAATATTTCAGCAGGAAGGTGCAGATAAAACGGCTGGATACGAAGATAGCCATGGCGATCATATTGTATTTCTGTGCGGTTTCCTCTTTCATGCCAAGCTCATTGTAGGCATACTGGATGATAAACGTCCAGACCATGATCTGTACGCCCACATAAAAGCACTGCGCGATCACCGCATATACGTAACGCTTGTTTGCCATCAGTTTCCGGAACGTGGCGCCGGTCGACAAGCTTTCCCCATTCGAAGCGCCCAGTTTTTTCGGCAGCCTGGCCACAAGAAAAACGACGAAGACACACAGTACAACCAGTCCGAGGATCAGGTAAGGTCCGCTGACGGTATTGAGGTCGGATCTCTGCAGCGCGGCGAATCCTTCGGGATCCGTCAGGCTCAGGGCCTGCCGCGCTTCTTCGTTGCGAGTGTCCAGCCTGGCCAGGATATACTCCTTCGCCACCCACATGCCCGTCAGCGATCCCATCGGATTGAATGCCTGGGCAAAATTCAGCCGGCGTGTGGCATTTTCTTCCGGCCCGAGCGCCAGGATATACGGGTTCGACGTCGTTTCAAGGAACGACAGCCCGCACGTCATCACGAAATACGCGATCAGAAAGGCCCAGAAGGCCATCGCGTTACATGCAGGGATAAACAGCAGTCCGCCCGCCGCATACAGGGCAAGCCCCACCAGAAGCCCTTTCTTGTAGTTGAATTTCCTGAGAAACAGCGCCGCCGGTATGGCCATGAAACAGTATCCGCCATAAAAGGCGAACTGCACCAGCGAACTTTCAAAGTTGCTGATTAAAAGAATTTTCTGAAAGGCCTTGACCATCGGGTTGGTGATGTCATTGGCAAATCCCCATAA
The DNA here is from genome assembly GCA_031268395.1 of Tannerella sp. GTDB lineage: Bacteria > Bacteroidota > Bacteroidia > Bacteroidales > Tannerellaceae > Tannerella. The sequence goes on from JAIRXI010000360.1 coordinate 1,185, forward strand.
AGCAAAAAGGGATGTCACAAGAATAAACGGGAACAGGTAGTTTCTTCCGTCTGTTCCTCGAAAAAAAGAGGTACTTTTCATTATTTCCTAATTATTTACCAGATTCCATGAATCTTTTGATCATTTCGCCGGCAAAAGTAGAATGATTCCCCGTTCCGGCAATCATGATCCGCGCTTTTTATGTTTAATTATTAATGATTAATGGTTGTGTGGCTGCGATACGGACCTGTGCACGGGAGACAGCCTTCCCGCGATTTGACATTCGACGGCGCCTGCAGGGTGTGCAGGATGGATATTGTTATTACTTTTGCGGGGGAAAACAGTAGTATATGGTAAAGAAAAAGTTTTACGTGGTCTGGGAGGGTGTCCGGCCGGGAATCTATACCTCCTGGGAGGATTGCAGGCTACAGGTGACGGGTTATTCGGGGGCCAGATACAGGTCGTTCGACAGTTTCGAGGCGGCCCGCGAGGCCTGTGAGTCCGGACGGCCGTCTTTCGGAAAAGAGCCTGCAAAACGGCCTCTGCATTCTGTCCGGGAGGCTTCCGCCCCGGTCCCGTTCATTCGCGAGAGCCTGGCTGTTGATGCGGCGTGCAGCGGGAATCCGGGCAACATGGAATACCGGGGCGTCCATGTAGCCACCGGCAAGGAATGGTTTCACGTGGGGCCGCTCAAGCAGGGGACGAACAATATCGGCGAATTTCTGGCCCTGGTGCATGGCCTGGCGCTGATGAAACGGGAACTTCTCGCCCTGCCGCTGTATTCCGACAGCCGGAACGCCATCCTGTGGGTTCGGATAAAGCAGTGCCGCACCGGGCTTGTCCGGACGGCAGCCAATGTGCCCGTCTTCGACCTGATCGGACGCGCCGAGAAATGGCTCCGGGAAAATGCGTTCCAGACGCAGATCCTTAAATGGAACACCCGGGCGTGGGGCGAAATACCGGCCGATTTCGGCAGAAAATGATCTCCCGAACCTTTGCCGCAACGGACGCGGCGGCAGGGTGCACGGCCGACCGGAAAGCGCCCCGCGGCCGGAGCAGTGGCGAACAGATCTCCGGATTTCCGTATCTTTGCCCCCGTAAACGGATAAAAAGAAACTTTGTATGAAACGGGCAATTATCATCGGGGCGACGTCGGGCATCGGACGGGAAGTGGCAAAAAAGCTGCTGGAAGAGGGTTGGCAGATCGGCGCGGCCGGCCGGCGGGAACAGGAACTGATCACGTTGCAGGCCGCTTCGCCCGGGCGCGTGTCGATTCAGATGCTGGACATTACGCGGGAGGATGCGCCGGAACGCCTGCAGCGGCTGATTACACTGACCGGCGGGATGGATCTGTTTTTCCTCTCGTCCGGCATTGGCCGGACGAATCCGGAACTGCTGCCCGACACCGAATTGAGCACCGTCGAAACCAATGCGCTGGGATTTACCCGGATGGTGACGGCGGCATTTCACTATTTCCGGGAACACCGCGGCGGCCATCTGGCCGTGATCAGTTCGGTGGCCGGAACCAAAGGGTTAGGCCCGGCGCCTTCCTATTCGGCAACCAAGCGTTTCCAGGCCACGTATCTGGAGGCGCTGGCACAACTGGCGCACAGCCGGTATCCGCATATTCACCTCACCGACATCCGTCCGGGGTTCGTCGCCACGGCCATCCTGGACGGGACGAAACATTACCCGATGCTGATGAAGCCCGAACGCGTAGCGGCGCTCATCGTCCGGGCGCTGAACCGGCGCAGGCGCGTGGCCGTTATCGACCGGCGCTATGCGTGGCTGGTGTTCGTCTGGCGCCTGATCCCTCCGTGGCTGTGGGTACGGATCAAACTGTAACCGAAAGGCATAGACTCTGAATGCGTAAGGCCGGAAGCGCCGGGCATAAGGCTGGAGGGTTCGGCGCTTTTCATCCCTGCCTTTCCGGCAGAGGCGGCGGCTGTGCATGTTTCTTCGTTGCGTGCCGGCGACATGCAGCTATGAAAATATTTCCTTTCAGACCGCCGAACGCAGGTTCGTACGGAAAATTTCCCCTATATTTACGCCCTGAAACAGGGTAATGAAGATGAAAAGACATATAATTTCCACACTGTTTTCCGTCCTTGCACTCCAGCCGTTTTTCCCGCGGACGGCCGGGGCGGAGGCGTCGCACGGCGTGATCGTGGGAGCGGAACGCATGGACAGTCTGCTGTTGCTGACAGACGGGAAACGGGTGGGCCTGGCGGTCAATCAGACATCCGTGCTTGTACAGACAAATATCCACCTGCTGGACGCGCTGCTGTCGGAGGGGGTGGACGTGAAGCGGATATTCGCGCCCGAACACGGTTTCCGGGGAATGGACGACGCCGGCGCCCGCGTGAAAAACCATCGCGACGAACAGACCGGCATCCAGATCGTTTCGCTGTACGGCAAACATTTCAAGCCGACGGCGGCGGAACTTTCCGGCCTGGATATGATAGTCTTCGACATGCAGGATGTC
>JAIRXI010000394.1 GCA_031268395.1 Tannerella sp.
ACATCGACCTTCCAGAGCGACCTGAAATTTACGCAGAACCATATCTCCCCCAATTGGGCGGGCGGCGGCGTGAGTAACATGAATATCCTCGCGAAAAACCTGCTGCAGTATAATTATGCCAAAGACAAAGTAGTCTTCAACAGCACGGTAGAAATCAACTCCAGCATGTATAACGCACCCAAGGATACCCTGCGGGAATACAAGATCGGAAGCGATCTGTTTCGCTATTACGGCTCTTTCGGATACCGTGCGTTCAGCAAATGGTACTATTCGATCAACGCGGAGTTTTTTACCCAGATGTTCACGAACTTCCAGGAAAACACTACCGTGAAGCAGGCGGCGCTGCTGTCGCCTTTCACCGTGAAGCTCGAACCCGGTATGGTCTATAACCTGAACAAAACCTTCCTGCCAAGGAAAGATCGCTCGCTGACGGTTGCCCTGACGGTTTCCCCGTTTTCGTACAAGTATATGTACAGCATCGACCGGACGATCGATCTGGGAAGACACGGTTTCCAGAAAGACGAAAACGATGAATATGAACGCCGTTTCAGCGAATTCGGTTCCACGCTGCGCTACGACATGACGCTGAGGCCCAACCGGAATGTCGCCTGGACGTCCAATTTCAACTATTTCACAAGCTATACCCATGTCAAGGCCGAATTTGTCAATGCGTTGAACCTGGCCATCAGCCGTTACTTCTCAACCCTGATCACACTCCACCTCCGCTACGACGACGGCGTAGTAAGGACGCCCGATTACGATTCCTACATTCAGTTGAACGAAACCCTGAGTTTCGGCTTCCTCTACAGATGGTGACAGGCACTTCCCGAAAATAAAAAAAGTAAAAGACGCGGGCCGTATCCGATTTTATCGCTACTTTTGCCCGCCTTTTGCAAGGCAGAGATTACAAAACATGGATAAAACGATTCAATACACCGGTACCATCGAGCGCATTGTTCCTCCGCTCGTTTATGTTCGGATCGCGCCGTTGCTGGCCTGTAGCGGTTGTCATGCCGGGTCGCCGTGCCCCGCAGCGGGTGGGAAAGGCAGGACGGTCGAAGTCGAAGATGCGACGGGCCGCTTTGCCCTGCACGAAGAGGTAGTCTTGCAGGGCCGGCAAAGCGCGGGCATGCAGGCTGTGCTCTTGGCCTGCGCCCTGCCGGCGATACTGGTCGCGGTCGCGCTGGGGATCACCTTCGCCCTGACGGGCGACGAACTGACTGGCGCCGCCGCCGGACTGTCTGTCCTGTTTCCCTATTACGGCCTGCTTTATCTGATGCGCGGCAAACTGAACCGGAAATTCGTTTTCACCGTTTCTAAAATCCAACATTCATGACATACATGATCTTATACTCGGTTCTGTCGCTGGGAACCGTTGGGGCACTCGAAGCCGTTATTCTCTACTTTGTTTCCCGGAAGTTCAAGGTAGAGGAAAACCCGCTGACGGACCGGATACAGGAAGCCCTGCCGGGCGCGAACTGCGGCGGATGCGGCTATCCCGGCTGCGGCGGCTTTGCCGAAGCCTGCGCGAAGGCCGGTTCGCTGGAAGGATTGAACTGTCCCGTGGGGGGACGCGAGACGATGGACCGGGTGGCGACCATGCTGGGCGTCGAAGCCGGCTCCGGCGCGGTCAAAACGGCCGTCGTGCGCTGTAGCGGAACTTGCGAGGCGCGTCCCCGGCTCAACGTATACGATGGCGCGAAGAACTGCGCCATTGTCGCAGCGCTCTATGGCGGCGAAACGGGTTGTCCGTATGGCTGTTTCGGTTATGGCGACTGCGTCCGCAGTTGTCAGTTCGGCGCCATTCGAATCAACCCGCTGACGCAGATCGCCGAAGTGGACGAGGGAAAATGTACCTCTTGCGGTGCGTGTGTAAAGGCCTGTCCCAAACGCATCATCGAACTGCGCAGGAAAGGCCCCAGGTCGCGCCGCATCTATGTCTCCTGCGTAAACAGGGACAAGGGCGGCATTGCCCGGAAAGCCTGTGCCAGCGCCTGTACAGGATGTACGGCCTGTCAAAAGAAATGCGAATTTGGAGCGATTGCCATTTCGAACAGTCTGGCTTACATCGACGACACGAAATGCCGCCTGTGTCGCAAGTGCGCGTCGACCTGCCCGACCCGCGCCATCCGCGAACTGAATTTTCCGCCCGGAAAAGAAAAAGAAGAAACCATTCACACTTGATCCGATTTTACAGATGCTAAAAACCTTTCGAACAGGTGGGATTCATCCACCGGAAAACAAGCAGGCGGCCAATTGCAAAATCACGGCACTGCCGGCGCCCGCGCAGGTTGTCATCCCGCTGAGCCAGCATATCGGAGCGGCGGCGGAAGCACTTGTCGGGAAAGGCGACGCGGTCAGGGTCGGTACGCTGCTTGCCAAAGCAGACGGCTTTGTCTCGGCAAACATTCATTCTTCCGTCTCCGGCACCGTGCTGAAGGTGGGCGACGCCCTTCAGGGCAACGGTGCCTCCGCACCGGCCGTCTTTATCGACGTGGCGGGCGACGAATGGGAAGAAACGATAGACCGTACCCCGGCGATTGTACGGGAATGCGCACTTTCCGGAGAAGAAATTGTCGGCAAAATAGCGGCGGCGGGTATTGTCGGGATGGGCGGAGCGGCCTTCCCGACTCACGTCAAACTGTCGCCTCCTCCCGGCAGCAGGGCTGAAGCACTGATTGTTAACGGCGTCGAATGTGAACCTTACCTCACGTCCGACCATGCGCTGATGATGGAAAAGGGGGAAGAAATACTGATCGGCATCCATCTGCTGATGAAAGCCGCCCGGGTGAACCGCGCCCTTGTAGGCATTGAAGGGAACAAACAGGATGCCATTGCCCTGTTGACGGCGCTGGCTTCCGAAAGTTACAGGGACATCGAAATCGTTCCGTTGAAGGTGAAATATCCGCAAGGAAGCGAAAAGCAACTGATTGATGCGCTGCTTCACCGTAAAGTGAAAAGCGAAGCACTGCCGGTTTCCGTCGGAGCGGCCGTGCAAAATGTGGGAACAGCCTTTGCCGTGTACGAAGCGGTGCAGAAGAATAAACCACTGATAGATCGGGTCGTGACGGTTGCCGGAGCGGAAGTTTCTCTGCCGTCCAACTTGCTGGTGCGCATCGGGACACCCGTCCGCGCACTCCTTGACGCGGCCGGCGGACTTCCCGAAACGACCGGCAAGATTGTCTGCGGCGGCCCCATGATGGGGCGGGCTTTTGTCGGCATGGACGTCCCGGTCGTCAAGGCTTGTTCCGGCATACTGGCCTTCCCGGCGAAAGGCGCCGGCCGCAGACCGGCGGACCCTTGCGTTCGCTGTGCCAAATGCGTGCAGGCCTGTCCGATGCGGCTGAACCCGGCACTGTTGATGGATGCGACTTTGTATGAGAAATGGCCGCTGGCCGAAAAGAACTATATTGTCGACTGTATCGAATGCGGTTCATGCAGTTACACTTGTCCCGCCGGCCGGCCGCTGCTGGATTATATCCGTTCGGGAAAAAGCAGGGTAAAGGAACTTGCCCGTCTTCGAAAATCCTCCTAAAAAACAGCGATATGGAAAAACAGTTTATCATATCCCAGTCTCCTCATATCCACAGTGGAGACAGCATCCGTCGGAACATGTACACCGTGCTGGCGGCGCTGCTTCCGGCGTTTCTGGTATCCGTCTACTTTTTCGGATTGGGTGCGCTGATTGTTACGGCCGTTTCCGTAGCTTCCTGCGTTTCGTTCGAATATTTGATACAGCGATTTTTACTCGGACAAAAAACGACCGTCGGCGACGGTTCGGCCATCCTGACCGGCGTCCTGCTGGCATTTTGTTTGCCATCCAACCTCCCCTGCTGGCTCGTCGTTGTCGGTGCCGCCGTTTCTATCGGCGTGGCAAAAATGAGTTTCGGCGGACTGGGGAACAATCCGTTCAACCCGGCGCTGGTCGGACGGGTGTTTCTGCTGATTTCCTTTCCGGTACAGATGACCCTGTGGCCCCGCCCGATGGCATGGAATACGGCCTACCTGGATGCGGAAACGGCCGCAACGCCGCTGGCCATCCTGAATGGAAACCCGGCGAACCTCCCGGAAGTCATGGACATGCTGCTGGGCAACATGGGCGGCTCGCTGGGAGAAGCGTCCGTCATCGCGCTGACGGTCGGGCTGGCCATCCTGCTGATCCGGAAAGTCATCACGTGGCACATCCCCGCGAGCATCCTGCTGACGGTGTTTATTTTCACCGACATTCTCCACCTGGCAGACCCGGAACTATGCGCCTCGCCGTGGATGCATCTCTTTACAGGGGGATTGCTGCTGGGTGCCTTTTTTATGGCGACCGACTATGTGACTTCGCCGATGACCGTTCCCGGCATGTGGGTCTACGGGGCAGGCATCGGCATCCTCACGGTACTCATTCGCGTGTTTGGCTCCTATCCGGAGGGCATCTCCTTTGCCATCCTGGTCATGAATGCCTTCACGCCGCTTATCAACATGTATGTCAAACCCAAACGGTATGGAGGGAAGAAAAAACAATGACAAAGCTGGAATCAAGTTTTATCAATATGCTGCTGGTACTTGCGGGCATCTCGCTGTTTGCCGCGGCGGCGCTGGGTTCGGTATATTCCCTTACCGAAGCGCCGATTGCCGCGTCGAAAACGGCTGGACAGCAGCGTGCCGTCAAGGAGGTGTTGCCGCCGCACAAACGCCTGGAAGGGCCGGAAACGGTGGAAATGGAAGGCCTGGGAACGTTTGATATCTACAAGGCCTACGACGGAGACGGTCATTTTGCCGGTGCAGCTGTTACGTCGTTTTCCAAAAAAGGCTTCAGTGGTGAAATAAGGATCATGGTCGGCTTCGACAAACAGGGACTTATTACCGAATATTCAGTGCTGGAGCAGAAGGAAACGCCCGGGCTGGGGACGAAGATCGTCGACTGGTTCAAGCCGGCAGTTCAGGAGAAAAGCCTGCTGGAACGCCTCACAGGGTATGAGGCGACCTCCGGCGAGCGGAAAAGTTCGATTATCGGCAGGGATCCGGCCGTCGACGCACTGACCGTGGCACAGGACGGTGGCGACATTGATGCCGTCACAGCCGCCACGATCAGCAGCCGAGCCTTCCTGGAAGCCGTACGGAATGCGTATGCCGTTTATTCAAACCGTCCCGGCGCCATGGATGCGGCAAGCGGCGCCACTTCCCAGACGGAAGACGACGGCGATCCGGAAACAGACAACTTATATGAAAAATAATGAAAACGAATCACCCTCTTAACATCCTGCTGAACGGAATCGTGAAGGAAAACCCGGTTTTCGTTCTGCTGCTGGGGATGTGCCCGACACTGGGCACTACAACTTCCGCCCTGAACGGGCTGAGCATGGGACTGGCTACGATGTTCGTGCTGATATGTGCCAACATGGCCATCTCTTCGATGAAGAATATCATCCCGGACCAGGTGCGCATTCCGGCCTATATTGTCATTATTGCAACCTTCGTTACGACGGTGGAGATGATAATGCAGGCATATCTCCCCGCGCTGTACAAGAGTCTGGGACTGTTTATCCCGCTGATTGTGGTAAACTGCATCGTACTGGGACGCGCCGAGACATTTGCCGCAAAAAATAACGTGTTCAGGTCGATGCTGGACGGTGTCGGCATCGGCATCGGGTTTACCCTTGCGCTCGCCTTGCTGGGCGCCGTCCGCGAACTGCTGGGAACGGGCAGGGTTTTTACGTTCCCGCTGTATCCCGAATCCTTCGGCATGCTGGTGATGGTACTCGCTCCGGGGGCTTTCATCGCTTTGGGATATTTGATTGCTGTCATTAACAAAATCAGAAAGGTGTAACCGTCATGATGACTTGTATCCTTATATTTATCAGTGCCGTATTTGTCAACAACATCGTTTTGGCGCAGTTTTTGGGCATCTGTCCGTTTCTCGGTATTTCCAGGAAAATCGAAACGGCCACCGGCATGAGCGGCGCCGTTGCTTTTGTAATGACCCTTTCGACGATTATCACCTGCATCATCCGGAAGATCGTGCTGGAACCATTCCGGATCGGTTTCCTGCAGACGATTGTCTTTATCCTGATCATAGCCGCGCTCGTGCAGATGGTGGAAATTGTCCTGAAAAAGATATCCCCGGCGCTGTATCAGTCCTTAGGCGTCTTCCTGCCGCTGATAACCACGAACTGCACCATTCTGGGCGTGGCGATCATGGTCATTCAAAAAGAATTTAACCTGCTCGAAAGTGTGGTTTTTGCCATTTCGACCGCCATCGGCTTCGGACTGGCGCTCACACTGTTTGCGGGACTGCGTGAACAGTTGAGCATGGTTCAGCTGCCCAAAGGAATGGAGGGCATACCCGTTGCGCTGATTACGGCCGGACTGCTGGCGATGGCATTTATGGGATTTTCGGGAATCGTCTAAGTCACTGTAAAGGATGAGCGGATAGGGAACAAAGAATCATGGCATAAAAGAAGTTTCAATCAAATAATAAAGTATATGGAAAAGAGGATTTTGGTCACCGGAGGAACGGGATATATCGGTTCGCATACGGTGGTAGAACTGCAAAATGCAGGATATGAAGTCGTCATAGCGGACAACCTGTCCAATTCAAATGTCGGGGTTCTGGACGGGATCGAAAGCATTACGGGCATCCGTCCGGCGTTCGAGGAACTGGACTGCAACGACCGGGCGGGACTGGCAACACTGTTTACCTCCTACCCCGGCGTGGAGGGGATCATCCATTTTGCCGCCAGCAAAGCCGTAGGCGAATCGGTACAGCAGCCGCTGAAGTATTACCGGAACAACCTGGTGACGCTGATCAACCTGCTGGAACTGATGCCCGAACACGGCATCGAGGGATTGGTTTTCTCCTCCTCCTGTACGGTCTACGGCCAGCCGGACATCCTGCCCGTGACCGAAGACGCGCCGGTCAAACCGGCGCTTTCGCCCTACGGGAATACCAAGCAGATTTGCGAAGAAATCATCCGCGACACGATTCATGCCGGAGCGCCCTTCAAAAGTATCCTCCTGCGCTACTTCAACCCCATCGGCGGTCATCCGGGCGCGGCGATCGGCGAACTGCCCCTTGGCATACCGCAAAACCTGGTTCCGTTTCTGACCCAGACGGCTGCCGGTATCCGTCCCGAACTTTGCATTTTCGGCGACGACTACGACACGCCGGACGGCTCCTGCGTCCGCGATTACATCAACGTCGTCGATCTGGCCAGGGCGCACGTGATTGCAATGGACCGGATGCTGGAAGGACGGTCGGGCGAGCCGGTCGAAGTCTTTAACCTGGGAACCGGCCGCGGTGTATCGGTACTTGAGTTGATCCGCGCCTTTGAAAAAGGAACGGGCATCCATGTGCCCTGCAAAATCGTCGGTCGGCGCGAAGGGGATATCGAAAAAGTCTGGGCCGACCCGAAACGTGCCAACGAAATACTGGGCTGGACGGCCCGCGAATCGCTCGAAGATACGCTCGTCTCGGCCTGGAAATGGCAGCAGAAACAGACGTAGAGACGCGATTCATCGCGTCTCCGAGATCAAAGATAGACCGGCCCTTTCGGGCGCGAGCCGGCAAATCCGTACCACCCGATCACGCAATAGGAAACAAGCGGTATAATCATACCCGGCGCCACAGCCTGCGCCCAGGAAGATTCGGCAATCAGCCCGATGAGCGGCGTCAACAAAGCGCCGCCGATCAGGCTCATGATCAGCATCGACGCCCCCAGTTTGGCATGAGGCCCCAGTCCCTTGACGCCGGAAGCGAAATTCGTCGGATACATCAGCGACATGAAAAACGTCGTACCCATCATGGCACAAATGCCGGGCCAGTACGAAATACCGTGTATTCCCGTCCACGATGCCCATTCCGAACCGAGAATCACGATGCACACCAGTCCGACATTGATCAGTGCATAAATCCCCATCAGCCGTGTCGCCTGGATCCATTTCATCAGGTAAGTAGAAAAGAAACGCCCCGCCATGAAGACAATCATGTTGACGATCAGCAGACCTCCGGCCTGTTTCTCCGTCATCGGGCTGTTTTCCTGCACATAGGTAATCAGGAAACTCCACGTACCAAGTTGTGCTCCCAAATAGAAGAACTGGGAAATAATGGCGCCGTACCAGTGGGGATACTTGAGGAGCGTCCGGAAACTGCCCCTGTGCCGGGCATCGCCGGAAGACTCGACTTTCGGAAAGCGCGTCTTCCAGATCAGGAAAGCCACGACCAGCACCGCGATACCGATCAGGATATAGGTTGGCCAGACGCGGCTGTTTTCCGTCTGGAGGAAGTCGGTATACGCATTCCCGGTAGCCGTGACCTGCGCCTTCATGACGCCAATCTCCTCTTTTGAAGGCTCATTGCCCGAAAAGATAAACAGCGTTCCCAGCGTGACGCCGGTGATACCGCCGATCGGGTTGAACGACTGCGCGAGGTTCAGCCGGCGTGCCGAAGTGGACGCATCGCCCAGGCTGGTAACGAAACTGTTAGCACCGAGTTCGAGAAAGGAAAGGCCGCTGCCGATGATAAAGATTCCGCTGAGGAACACCAGGTAAATCCCTGAGTTGGCCGCCGGATAAAACAGGAAGCATCCCGTGGCGAAAATCAGCAGGCCGGCGAGCAGCCCCGACTTGTAGCCGAAGCGCTGCATGAAAAGACCCGCCGGGATCGCAAGGCAGAAATAGCCCAGCTTGATGGCCGTCTGGATCAGGCCTGCCTCGAAGCGAGTCAACTCCAGCGATTTCTGGAACTGCTTGATCAGGACGTCGTTCAATACATTGGGCAATGCCCACAAAAAGAAAAGCAAAGTGACCAGGGCAAACGTAAAGACATATCCCGGTGTGATTAATTTCGGCTTATCCATGACTGTTTATCGTTTCGTAACTTCTTATCAACATGAAAACTGCGAATCCAAACCGTCGAACAAACAAGGCGGCGAAGCGATCCGGCCGCAAAGGTAATCAATTTATCGGAATATCGGCGGAAACAGCTGTTTTGGGCGCATTTCAGTACCGTTTAGGAATGAAAAACTAATAACATGTAACAGTTATACAAGTCCCTTGTCGGGACTTCTGACACGGATTGCAACATTTCGTCATTAGTAACGAAGTGAAGCAATCCGGAAATAGCGGATAATACCTGGATTGCTTCAGGCTTCGCCTTCGCAATGACGGGACGGCGATGATTCCCCACGCTCGTCCGACGTAAACGCGCAGGCCCGTCTGATGCAGACGCGCAGGCTCGTCTGATGCAGACGCGCAGGCTCGTCTGATGCAAACGCGCAGGCTCGTCTGATGCAAACGCGCAGGCTCGTCTGATGCAAACTGATTGTGGAAGAATCATGCGAATCACGATTCAGACGCAGACGCCGGGCGGAGGGTTCGTTTCCTGCAGCGCGTTTCTGCCGGGAAACATGTCCCCGCCTGTCCTCCCGGCCTGCCCTTCCACAGGGGAAGGGGGCCGGGAGAAGGAGGCTTATGCATTCCTGGCGCGCCAGTCGTGTGCATAATCAATCACGGCGCGAAGTCTTTGATAGGGGACGTCGCTCGGCACGGTGCAGTCCGCGCCAAGGATGAAATTGGCGGGTGCATGGCTCAATACACTGTCTACTGCTGCGAAGGCTTCGGCATCCGTGCCTTTGACCAGTACGCCGAGACGGTCGAGACCGCCCATGACGGGACGGCGGAACGTGGACTGCACTTCGCCGAGGTGGATCGGCGTGCCGTCGAGCAGGATGTTCGGCGCATTGATGATACTGCCCGGATAGGAGGCAAACTGACGGATTTGCGTGTAGTATGCTTCGCCGTAGTCGCAGATGTGCAGGATGTTGACCAGCGCCCTGTCGCTCGCTTCCTGCGAGACGATCCGGTCGTAGGGAACAACCGTCTTTTCAAATAACGGCCCGTCGCCGAAAAACTTGGAGTTCCCGCCCTGCGTGGAAATATAGAAACCGTCGGCGCCGCGGTTGACGGCTTCGTCAATGTAATTGACAATGCTTTCGGTGATGGCGTTCAGTCCTTTGGCTACGGCGTCGGGGTCCTGCCTGATGTGCTCAACCGCTTCCCTGCCGACCGTCTGCTGCGCCAGCGAGAGTGGAGAATAGACGGTGGGGAGAATCAGCGCCTGGGATTTCAGTTCCTTTGCCAGCGCTTCGATGACGGCCAGCTGCGGCTCGAAGAAGTCTTTTTTATAGACCGGGATTTTCGCCCAGTCCTTCGGGCTTTTGATGTTTTCGAGATGCGGCACGACGATTTCATACTGCACCTTGACAAAATCCATGTTCGTGGCGCGGAAGAACTGCAGATGACTGTCGATGGCTCCCTGTCCGAGTTTGTCGTTAAAGTGCAGGAAAAACGCCGCGGGAACGTATTCGTTCGGTTTAGACTGGTCGAGTACGGCCAGGACTTTTTCGCGCTTGCTGGTCGCAGGGGCCAGATAGGAGACGCCTCTTTTGCCGGTAGCCGCCGGCCCGGGCGATGCGTAGAGCGATGCGGCGCCTGTGCTGCATATTCCCAGTCCGCCGAGTGCATAAATGCTTGATTTCAAAAATTCTCTTTTCTTCATAAGTTTATTGATATTGAGTGAATAAATATAGTTTCAGCCGTTGTCGATCCGCCATGTGTGTGCATAGTCGATCACGTCGCGCAGGGTCTCCCACGGCGTGTCGCCCGGCACGGTGCAGTTGGCGGCAAAGATGAAATTCTGCGGCGCATTGCTGCTGAACACTTCGTCGACTTCCTTTTTGATCTCGTCCGGCGAACCGTGCGCGATCACGCCGTGGTGGTCGAGGCCACTCATGACGGGTCGCCCGAATAGACGCTGAACGCCTTGCAGGTCGGTCCTGCTCCCGTCGTTCAGCAAAACCGGCGGGTTGATGACGCTGGATGGATAGCCGGCCAGGTGGTCAAGCTCCTGGTATGTGTTTTCCACACTGCATATATGGAGGATGTTAAACAGTGTGTGCGACACGGCTTCCTCAAGGATGTAACGGTCATACGGCTCAATCAGTTTTTTGAACAGGGGGCCGTTATGAAACAGGGCTTTGTCGCCTCCGTGTGTGGAGAGATAAAAGCCGTCGACGCCGATTTTTCGGGCTTCCCTGATGAAATACACGATGCTTTCGGCAAAGTGCTCGAATCCTTTGGCCACCGCGTCGGGGTCTTCCTGCACATGCCGGAGGAACGTCTCCATCCCGACCGTTTCCCCGGCGCTCAGCAGGGGCGAATAGACCGTGGGAATGATCAGCGCTTCCGGCTGCAATTCCTTCGCAAGCGCTTCGATCACCTGCAACTGGGGCGCAAAGAACTCCTGTCCGTAGACGGGAATGTCTTTCCAGTCTTTCGGGCTTTTGATGTTTTCGAGACGCGGCATGACGACTTCATACTGTATCTTCTCGAGGTCCATGTGGGTAGCCCGGAAAAACTCGATGTGACGCCTGACCGCCCCTTCGCCCAGTTTTTCGTCGAAATGCATGAAAAACGCGGCCGGCACATAGCGGTTGGGTTTCGACTGGTCGAGTACGGCCAGGGTTTTCTCTCTTTTGTTTTCTTTTCCGGCGCATCCGCCTCCGGTTACGGCCGCGACTGCGCCCCGACCGGTATCCGCCGTTTTTCCGGCGCAGGAAGACAGCAGCTGCATGCCCCCCAGCGCTCCTGCACTGCCGGTCAGCAGTGCGCTCTTTTTCAAAAATGTTCTTTTATCCATCGGTCTGTTATATTAAAGAAATAAATGCGACTATTCATTCGTATATCCCGGCTCATACGGTCCGTAGGGGTTGGTTCCTTCGCCACCTTCGTATCCCCAGTTCTGTTTCAGATTCGGGTTGAGAATCAGCTGTTCTTGCGGAATCGGGAACAGATAGTTTTTGGCCGAGACGCCGGGCTTCTGGGGTCTCACCGTCTGCACCAGCCTGCGCCACCGTACCAGGTCGAACCAGTGCTGCCCTTCCAGGACAAACTCCAGGAAACGTTCGGCCTGGAGCTTCTCCCGGAACGCTTCGCGGCTTAATCCCGCCAGGTCGACAGGCGACGGGGTGTCGAGGGGGAACTGACGGTATCCGCGGCGGCGCACCCGGTTGATGGCGTCGTATGCGGCATCCGTCGGCCCGTTCAGTTCGTTCTCGGCCTCGGCCTTGATCAGCAGCACTTCCGCGTAACGGATGTAGACGTTGTTCGTGTTCCGTCCCGCATACTGGTTGGCGGCATAGTTGAGCGTGTCGATGTATTTCCGGAACAGGGGGACTTTAAAGGTGAAGGTGGAATTGGTGTTGGGATTCCAGAGCGATTTGGCAAAACTGCCGGCCTTGCGCTGGTCGCTGTCGTCGATCTCTTCGTAGAACTTCACGTCGTTGACGATCAGTACCGGTTCGGAGTCGCTCCACCCCATTGCAAAGGTGCAATGCCCCGTCACGTTGTTGAGGTCGGCATGTTGAACGGAGAAGATATGCTCCGGTCCGTTCTTTTTGTCGACCAGGAAAAGATCCAGTACGTTTTCGACCAGCCGGTACCTGTTCGACTGAATGACGCGGTCGGCGTAGTCAATGGCCTGCCGGTAGAACTCCGCCTGCCGGGCCTTCCCGTCGGGCGAGTCGGTCTGCGCCCAGGTGAGGTAGACTTTTGCAAGAGTGGCCAGTGCGGCGCCTGGCGTTGCACGTCCTTCGGTGCTGCCCGGAAAGTCGGCCGGCAGGCCGGAGGCGTCTTCCAGATCCTTGACGATCTGTGCATAGACCTGGTCGACCGGTGTGCGGGGTTCGCCTTCTCCGTCGCCGTCGTGCAGCACCAGGGGCACGTCGCCCCACCAGCGCACGATGTTGAAATAGAACAGCGCCCGCAGGAATTTGGCTTCATTGACAAGCCTCTCCTTCGTGTCGGCGGGTATGTCGCCGGTTCCGTCCGACAGTTTGTCGATCACAATGTTGGCGCGGTTGATGCCAATGTAGGACTCTGCCCAGCCGGCAATCATAAAGTCGTTGTTGGGCTGTACGGCCAGGTTGCTCAGCTCGCGGATGTGCGCGCTGTTGGTGTTTGCCCCGGCCTTTACGTATTCCGTCGTCAGGTCGCCCAGATAAACGGTGAGGTTGTTGTACATCCCGTGGAAATCCGAAGGCCAGTTGGTCAGGATCGCATAGATCCCGTTTACGGCCGTCAATGCGTCGGATTCCGTTCTGTAAAACTGATCCTTTTCAATCGAACTGCTTGGCAGCACGTCCAGATCAGCGCACCCGACCATCCACAGGGGTGCAGTCCATGCCAGTATAATTCTTCCAATCTTTTTCATATTCGTTTCCAGTTTAATAGTTATAATGTAATACCAATGCCGAACAGTACGGTTTTTGCCGACGGGTATGTGCCGAAGTCCACACCCTGATACAGTCCGTTGCTTTCATCCACGCCGTTGCGGTTCGATTCCGGATCGTATCCCGAATAAGGCGTCCAGGTGATAAAGTTTTGCAGGGAGACGGACAGGCGCAGGCGGGCATCCTTCGAAATCTGCCTGACCGGCAGGGTGTATCCCAGCGTGATGTTCTTTGCCCGCAGGAAGGAAGCATCTTCGATGAAACGGTCGTCGGTGACGATCGAAGTCGAATTGGTCGCCCGGGCAATGGTGTTCGACGGGTTGGACGGTGTCCAGCGGTCGGCCACGGTAGCGAGCGAGTTGTAGGCCGTGCTTGTCTTTTCAAAACGGGCGCGCAGGGTGTTGAACAGTCTGTTTCCGTAGCTGCCCTGCAGCGCGACGAACAGATCGAAGTTCTTCCAGGATACCGAGGAGTTCAGTCCTCCGGAGAATTTCGGCTGGCTGTTGCCCAGCAACACCCTGTCGCGTTCGTTCACAATGCCGTCGCCGTTTTCGTCGCTGTAGCGCGCCACACCGGGCGCCAGCGTTTCCGTTGTCTGGGGCGGATAGCTGTCCAGGTCGTCGCCCGTCTGCACAATGCCGGCAAAGCGGTAGCCGTAGAAACTGCCCAGCGGCTCGCCCTTTTGAACAATCAGCGGGAAGAGGTATTGCAGGGTGCCGATTCCTTCGAACGAAGGGATGAAGTATTCCGCATTTCCGAGATCCTCTACCCGGTTGATGTTCCTTGCCAGGTTGAATCCCAGGCGCCAGCTCAACTCCTTGCGATCGACGATCCTTGCGTCGACCTCCAGCTCAAGGCCCTTGTTGGACACGCTGCCCACATTGCGCATCGCGGTGGCGAAACCCGTGACGCGCTCCACCGGGACTTCCAGCAACAGGTCGCTGGTGAGCTTGTAGTATGCATCCAGCGTCACATTCAGCCGGTCTTTCAGGAAGCCGGCGTTGAGGCCGAGATTGTAGGAGGCGGTCGTTTCCCATTTCAGCCTGTCGTTCGACAGGTTTTCCACAATATAGGCCGTTGCCGGCACATCGTTGAAGTAATAGGTCTGCGGGACGATATTCGAGAGGTAACGGAAATCTCCGATTTCCTGGTTCCCCACGGTCCCTCCGCTCAGGCGCACCTGTAAATGACTGACGTCTTTCCGCAACTCTTCAAAGAACGCCTCCCTGTCGATGTTCCACGAAACGCCCAGCGAGGGGAAGTATCCCCAGTGGTGTCCCCTGGCGAAGCGGGAAGACCCGTCGGCACGCAGGGTGGCCGTGGCGTTATATTTTTCCCGGAAGGAATAGCTGGCGCGGCCGAGAAAGGAATTCAGGGTAGACGTGTAGGCCGAGCTGGTTGGCCAGTCGGCCGTGGCGCCACTGCGCAGGTTGTTGTATCCCGTGGCGTCGTTGGAAAAACCGTAGGAGCCGGCCGAGAAGGCAGTCCGGTCGGTGCGCTGGGTGGTGTAGCCCAGCAGGCCGGTGACGGCATGTACACGGTTGAATATCTTGTAGTAGTTCAGCGTATATTCCGTCTGCCAGGCATAGACCGTCTTGTGTCCGAGCGAGGCCACCCCCTGGCGCTGAGCGCCGGGACCTGTGAAGGAGGGCGCATAATTGCTCTGCTTCGTGTTGCTCAGGTCTGCGCCGATATTGGCCTTTACCTTCAATTCGGGCAGCAGGTCATACTCTGCAAAGAAGATGCTCAGGACGCGGGTATTCTCCGTCAGCGCCCTGACGTTCTCCAGATCGGAAATGGGATTGGAGACTTTCCCGTTATACGAAACGGTGGACAGGATGTTCGGATCGTAATTGAACGTTCCGTCGGGATGATAGACCGAAATGATGGGCGGCATGTTGATCGCGGCCACCCACGAATTGGGTTCGTTGTTCCCGTTCTGGTTGTTCAGGCCGTGTAACTGCACGAACGTGCCCGTGGCGTTCAGGCCGATGCGCAGCCTGGGAAACACATTGCGTTCCAGGTTGATCCGGCCGCTGTATCGCTTCAGGTCGGTGCCGATGATGATGCCGTCCTGCGTGCTGTAGTTTCCCGAAATGGCGTAACGCGATTTCTCGTCGCCGCCGCCGAACGACAGTTGATGGGTTTGCGTAAACCCGGATCGCAGTGCGGCGTCCTGCCAGTCTGTCCCGCTGCCGGCCTGGGGCAGGGGCAGGAGATCGTCCAGCCGTCCTTCGCCTTCGCGTATCTCATTATACAGTTCCGTCCATTGCCGGGCGTCCAGGAAATCCACTTTCCTGCGGATGTCCTGCCAGCCGAAACTGCCCTGATAGCTCACATTGTTCGACCCCTTCTTCCCTTTCTTTGTCGTGATGATGATGACGCCGTTTGCGCCGCGCGTGCCGTAGATGGCCGTAGCGCTCACGTCTTTCAGCACTTCGATGCTCTCGATGTCGCTCGTGTTGATGGCGGCCAGGGGATTCAGCGAGGCGTCGCTGTGTCCGGCGCCGGTGCGCGTGGCCGTCACGTCGTTATAGACAATAAAGCCGTCGATCACGTACAGCGGCTCGTTTCCTCCCGTAATCGAATTGCCGCCGCGGATGCGGATCGTCGACGCAGCCCCGGGCTGCCCGGACGTCTGTGATACGTTCAGTCCGGCAACAGCCCCGCTCAGAATCGTTTCTACCGAAGGCGTGACCTGCTGCAAACGCTCCTGCGGAACGGTCGATATGGCGCTTGTCAGTTCGCGCCGCTTCTGTGTCCCGTAGCCGATGACGACAATCTCGTCCAGCAGATTCAAATCTTCGACAAGGAAGACCGTGACGGCTTCGGATATTTCGTAGATGTCGATCTCCTGTGTTTTGTAACCCACGAAACTGACCTCGACTATCGCCGGCAGTTCTTCCACCTTCAGCGTAAATTCGCCGTTTACGTCCGTGACGGTACCCGTGTTGGCCGTCTTGCCCTTGACCAGCAGCGATGCACCGATCACCGCTTCGTCGCTGCGGCTGTCAATCACCGTCCCTTTGACCACCTGCGCCGACAGGGACGTGCTGCCTGACGCAAAAAAAAGAAGCGCTAAATAGAGTTTCTTCTTGGAATTCTCAATTAAATACAGTAACTTTGTCATGTAAAATCATTTTTTAGTGTCATTTGGCGTCCCTTTCTTCACTGTCGCATCAGGAAAAGGGACGCTTTTTTTTCCCATTATTATTTTCGGGGCAAAAGTAGTTAGACTGCACATTCTGTGAAATACCCGTCAAAGGGTATTTTCAGCATCCGGGCTGTCGGAGAAGGGCGCAGACTGTTGATATACAGCGGCGCCGGCGGGTGATGTGCGTCGGCGCTGAATGGTGACGTGTGTCGGCGCTGGCTGGTGACGTGCGTCGGCGCTGGCTGGTGACGTGTGTCGGCGCTG
>JAIRXI010000411.1 GCA_031268395.1 Tannerella sp.
TGGCAACGGTTCTTGTTGTCATGATTGCGGCGCCCCGCGCATCCAGAAGACTGCTTCTTACCTGCTCCGTGACATGCATTTTGGTTGCGGCTGTTACCAGAAGCAGGGCCGTCCGGTAGGTCCCGTATGCCGCAATCAGCGCCACCAGCAGCCGCCCGGCCTTCTCGTAATTCTCGACCAGCGACGTAGCCATTTTGTAGCCGCCGGCGATAATGCCTTCCTGCGATTTGCCGATTTCATTGAACGCTTCCCGCAACGCGCCTTCCAGCTGCGCCTGCAGGCCGCTGATCCCTTCGGCCTGCTTCCGTGTCATGCCGTAGAACTGTCCGCCCTCCGACGTGGCCGAGCGGAAGGCGTCGGCCACCATCTCCGCGCTGATCGCACCGTCCGCCATCTGCGCGTTCAGCTCTTCCATCGACTTGCCCGTCGTCCGCGCCATCTCAGCCAGCGGATTAAACCCCGCCGTCGCCATCTGGCGCACGTCGTTGGAAATCAGATGGCCGATGGAGTTCATCTGCGAAAACGACAGCACCAGCGACTGGAACTTTTCCGTGCTGCCCATCGAAACGTCGCCGATGCGCCGGATGGTCTCCGTCACTTTATCCGCCTCCACGCCGAAGGCGAGCATCATCTGCGCACCCTGTGCAACCGCCTTTGTGTCCAGCGGGCTTTCGATCTCGAACTGCTTCAGGTCGGCAAGCATGGCAACGGCCTTATCCTCGCTCCCGAGAAGCACGGCGAAGGACTGCTCCAGCGCCTGCATCTCGGCGCGGACGTTGACAACCTGCTTTGCAAAATTAATGGCGGCAGTGGCCGAAAACGCAATGCCCACCGACTGTCCGACACTCCTGAATAGCTGGCCGATACCAGCGCCCTCCTTCACGATCGCCTTTTCGGTGCTGTGAAATTCCCGCAACGCCGAGTCCATCCCTGCGCCGCCCTGCTCCACCGCATGTGTAAAATCCTGTATCCGCCGTCTGGTCTCGCTCAGCAAGCCGGCCAGTTGTCCGTCCCTGACCAGCACCTCAAAATCCAGTGTTCCTATATTCATCCGTTTTCCCTTTCTATCATTGCCGCAATCTCGTCCGCATTCTCATCCGAAAGCTCCATCTCTACAACCTCATCCTTATCATACACCACACCGGGCGCATCGGCAATCATCCGCTCCACCGTCGCCCACGCAATCCCGTGTGTCAAATAGTCCCATGTCCATCCGAAGTGGGCGCATACCGACCCCCGAATCCCATACGGGCTTTTCAGTCCTGTTTCTCTATACGACCGCTTATCGTTGTCCTTGCGCCGCTTAGCAATCGAATAGAGTTTATAAAATCCCCCAGGTTGCTCGCCGCAAGCACAAAGGACGAAATCTCCTTCATCTTCGACGGCGCGAGCGAATGGTAAAACAGACGCGACAGCCGCCGCACCTTCACCCGGTGAAACAGCCCCCTCGCCCACCTGACCGGCGGAAACGGACTGTACGTATCACCCGCCACCGCCACCCCGATCACCCGCGACAGCAGAAACGCATTCTTCCGCACCAGCCGCCGCGATTCGTTCAGAAAACCTTCGCTGTTCGCCAGCAGATTCTCATCCATCTCCATCTCCAGACACAGCGCGCTCATGCAGTCCAGCACCCACGCCGTAGGCTCGTGAACCGTAAACGTCTTTTTCCCCTTCCCGACGGGAATCTCAAAACGAAACCCCTCACCGGTAAGCAGATCAAGCTCCCTGCGCTCAAGCTCCCTGCGCCCGGTACCGGATTCAGCCTTCTCTCCTTCCTTTTCTCTTTCTTCCATGACTTATAAACATAACGGGGGCGAACCGGTAAATCCGCCCGCCCCCATAAAAAACAAACATCGCCCTGAAAAACAGCCAAAACCTACAGCCGCGTGACCGTTACGCGAGAAGTACCGGACTTCAGCGGCTGCAATACCGTACACGAAACCTCCACAAGAAACAGGGTCGTCTTCGAAAAACTGCCGTTGAATTTGGCCACCACCTTTGCCCGCGGAATCTCGAACATCAACCCCTTCCTGGGGGTTATTCTGACCGACAATTCCAACTCGGGCGAAGCGTCCGGCATATTCCATTTAGTCCCCGTCACCGTCCCGCCGAAAATCTTTGCAAGCGTATCCAGGTCCGGATCGGCTATCGAAAAGTTAAACGACAGCTTCCCCGGCTGCGTCGAACTCTCCAGCGGCGTATCCAGTTCCTCGACTTCATGGTCCGTCGTCGTCCCGTCCTCCTGCGCCATCTGCGCCGTCTCCTTATACGTATAACCCAGCGGCGCAAGGCTTGTGCCCATTCCGCCATCCGATTCGAGTTCGCCGACTTCTATTTTTGCAAGTCCCAATGTTACTACTGATGCCATAATATTATAAATTAAACTGTTCTACATTATGAATATTAAATACCACTCTTAAATTGACGTAATGCTGGTAAATCTCCGGCTCACGCAGCGTGTGTTGCTCTTCGACCCACAAAAGCAGGTTCGGAACGGAGGACGCTTCAATCGCCCGGATAGCAAGGCCGGACAGGTACCGCAAACGTTCCCTGTCCTTTTTGCGCTGCTCCGTCCCCCCGATTTTAACCCGCAAGTCCGGAACATGGATATTGACGTTGGATATGGCCGGCTGAATTTTGTCATACGGTATCGCAAGCGTATTGACGGTTATATCCTCCTTCTGCGAATCGTCCGGCCGGTCGCCGGCATATATATCGCCGCTGATAGCCGTCCGCAGTTCGAGCGAACCCGTCAAAACCTTATACAAAATATCGTCCGTATCAAAATCAAGCATCGCCCTTCCCTCAAATCCACATCCGGCAGTGCAGCCGGCCGGAATCATACTTTAAGCACATCCCCCGCGCCACAATCAGACCCGAAGACATTGCTTCCGCAACGAAAGCCGGATCATAAAGCCGTGACACATCCATTACCTCCCGCGCAACCAGCACCTCCGTACCTTCGTCGATTCGCGGCGTACCCGCGGGAATCTGGACAAGAGACGAAAACACCACCGTCCGGCCATCTGCCGTCTGAACGGCATGGCCTTTCCCGTTGGTTTCTTCCCTGCAATCTCCCCGGAGTTCCCACGTGCCGCCAGCGGCGTCCCAGCTGCCATTGGGCAGCCTGGCCGCTTCGCCGTGGCACAGGGCATAGAGATACTGGTAATACGGCCTGAAACCTACCATACATTACTTTTATTACTGATTCGCGGCCTGTTGACAGGAGTTATCCCAAGTTCGGTGCAGGACTGGTTATACCACAGGCTAACCACCTGCATATTCCATGAAACAGAATATCCCCCCTCGCTGATATTGGCAAGCGGGATAACAGTTGCAAATTCGCGGCAAAGCGCCGTTTTCGCCTTCGTCACATCAACCGTTGCATCCTGATCGGGGATTAACCGCTCCTGATTGATCAATATCAACTCGGCATCCGCAGCCCCGGCCCCGAACCTTGCAATCGTTCCTGTTATCCACTCCCTGTACGTCATGCCGCCTCAAATCAGTGATTCCACGTCGCGCTGTTCGTCGACATCAACCAGGAGCGCGTCGAGGACAGCCATGCCGGGAAAGCATTTGCCAGCCCGATGGTAACCTCCTCTATCGGTTCCTCGTTCGAATACTTCTTGATCAGCGTATGCCCGTTCATGGCCTTGATCGCCGCCGTACCCTTCAGATTCATATCCGCCGGCCTCTTCCAGTAGGTTTGACCGAGCGTCTTGCTCTCCGTAAACAGGACCACGCTGGTCGTAAACGGATTCCCCGTCTCCCGCTTCCCGTTCGGCAGTTCAACCGTAATATCCTGGTCGATGACCACGATCTGCAACCCGTTCAGATACGCCAGACCCCGCAGCGCCGTATTCACCTGCTCCAGGCTCGGCGTGTGCGAAATCCCAAGCGCATTGCTCGCAAACGAAGCGCACAGTTTGATTACCTCGTCCGTCTCCGCAAATGTCGAAAACGTATCCAGATTCATGAACGCAAAACGCAGCGAAATAGCCCCGTTTTCATTAGACTTTGCCTGCTTCACGACCTTTTTGAAGTCGCAACTGATGGGCTTCGCCGTAGACGCTGTTCCCCAGCTCGACGATCCGGTCTGATAACCCAGCAACCGGTCGTCCAGATTGTAATCTGCGTCAAACTCCGAAACAACACTGCTGTTGTTCGTATTGTCCACCTTGAACTTTCCAAGCGATATCTGTTGCAGCGCAACCCATTCCAGACGGTTC